>VGXK01000167.1 GCA_016873355.1 Phycisphaerae bacterium
CCTGCATGCGGCGATCGAGCGCGTCCGGCTCCTCGAGCACGAGATGGCGCATGCCGTCGAGTTCCTCGCGCATGACGAGCAGATCCTCCGGATCCACGCGATCCGGATGCTTCTCCGCCTTGGCCATGTTGCGCTGGATCTCCTTGATCTTGCGCGAAATGGCGAGCAGCTTGCGGTAGAGCGGCTGGATGCGACCGGTGCGCAGGCAGCACTCCTCGAGCAGCGTGGCGATCTTGCGGCGGCGCCGCGAAATCTCGTCGCGCAGCGCCGTGCGCTTCGTCTCCGACGTGTTCGATGCGTCGATCTGCTCCCAGGCCTCGCGATCGAGCGTGAGCAGCCGGCCGACGGTTTCGGTGTTGTAGGGAATGCGAGCCGCGATCTTGTCCTTGGCGTTCGCTTCCGCGGTCGAGATGCGCATGGTGCGATCGAACGGAAGCTGACCGGCGTGCACCTGCTTGAGGATCTCGATGGCCTGTCCCGCGGCGTAGTCGCTCTCGAGCACCATGCGGCGGAAGATCATGCGCGTGGTTTCGATCTTCTTGGCGAGCCGAATCTCCTCCTCGCGCGTCAGCAGCGGGATCGTTCCCATCTGCGTCAGGTACATGCGGATCGGATCGTCGATGCGCTTGCTGCCCTGCTCGGCCATCGCCTGTTCGACCGCGGCCTGCGCCTCGGCGTCGTCGAGCGTCTCCTCCTCTTCGGCGGGTTCCGGCATCGGCGGATCGTCGTGATCCATCGGCGGCAGGTCGTCGGGCGGAATGACGACGCCGTCCTCCTCGATCATGGGCGGCTTCGGAGCCTTCGCGGACTTCTTCGGGTCGTCGCGCTGGAACTTCAGGTTCGTCTGGAGCGGCGCCTCGAAGGTGCTCCAGCCGTTGCGGCGCACCTCGGGGTGATCGAGCATCGTGATGTGGAGCTCGCGGAAGAGGTCGAGCAGCTCGTCGAGCCGATCCGGATCGACGAACTCGTCCGGCAGGCAGGTGTTGAGCTCCTCGTAACAGATCCACTGGCGCTTCTGTCCCGTCTCGACGAGACGGCGAAGAACCGACGGAAGGTCATTCAGGGTCAGGCTCACGGGTGGATGCTCCGGTCGACTTCAGTTGGAGGGGTCTGAGGGGGCTGAGGTTGCGGCAGGCGAAAAAATGGGCGACGACTCTAGGCCGGAGGAGGGCGCGTGGCCACTCCGCGGCCGATTGCGGGCGATGGCGGCAGGGTCCGGACCGCGGCGGCGGAGTCGCTCGAGTTGTTCGAGCAGCGCTGCCGGCGACTCGGTCGCCTCCGCGGGCGATCGCTCGCCGTCAAGCGCGCGGAGACGCACGACTCGCTCCAGGTCAAGCGCGGCATCTCGAACCGCTTCTCGAGCAGTCCGCTCGGCCCGTCCCTGCGGATCGAGACGCCTCGATCCAATTGAAAACAGGTCCGAGACCAAGGACTTGTCAACGCCCTCGACGACTTCCGCGAGCAGTGATTGCAGGGAAGGGCGGTTCCCGGACTCGATTGCGTGCCAAAGAAGGGCCGCGATGCGCTGATGCGACTCCTCGGCGAAGGTTTGCGGCGCGAACGCCTCGGTGATCGGGAGCGCGCCGTCGTCGGTGGGCAGCGACTCCGTGCCCAGCGACGGCTCGAAGACGAGCAGGGCAAGCAGGTTCCGCTCCGCCTCGATTCGTGCGCGAAGTCGAGGATCGTTCGACGGGCCGCCGCCGGCGCTCAGCGAGTCGCCGCCCGCCGCCGCACCGCGAACCTCCGCGCCGCGACGCGGCGCCGGCATGAAACGATCGAGATCCTCGGTCCGGAATCCGGTGAGATCCGCGAGCGCCGAGAAGACCATCTGCTTGCGGATGCCGCCGAGCTTCGCGAGTCCGAGTTCGGAGAGACGCGCGAGCATCGCCTCGAGCCGCTGCTGGCGACCCGCCATTCCCGACGCGCCACGCCACGACGACTGGAAGCGCCGCACCTGGTAGGTGACGGCGTCGACCGAGCGCTCGAGCGCCGCGCGGAAGCGAGCGGCGCCGTCCTCCGCGCGCAGGAGTTCGTCCGGATCGAGACCGTCGGGAAGCGTGCAGATGAGCACGTCGATCGGTTCGGCGAAGAAGACCTCGACCGCGCGGTCGGCCGCTCGCTGCCCCGCCTCGTCGCCGTCGAAGAGCAGGATCACGCGATCGCCGAGCCGCTGGAGCAGCCGCGCGTGATCGCGCGTGAGCGCCGTGCCGAGCGTGGCCACCGCGTGCTCGAATCCCGCCGCGTGGCAGGCGATGCAGTCGGTGTATCCCTCGCACACGATCGCGTGCCCGCGCTCGATGATCGCGCGGCGCGCCAGGTGCAGGCCGTAAAGCGAGCGCCCCTTGTGGAAGATGGCGCTCTCGGGGCTGTTCAGATACTTCGGCTCGTCGTCGGGATCGATCTTCCGTGCGCCGAACGCGACCGGATTGCCGAGCTCGTCCCAGATGGGGAAGGTGAGCCGGTTCCGGAAGCCGTCGATCGGACCGCGCTGACCCGCGCGGACGAGTCCCGCGGCTTCGAAGGTGGCGCGCGGCACGACGCCGTCGTCGCCGCCGGACGCTCCCGCGGCGCGCGGCGAGCCGCCCGACCTTGCGCCGGGACGCGCACCGCCGCGTGAGATTCCGCGACCTGCATCGGCGGCGCCCGCCTCGTGGCGCTCGAGCCGCTCCAGATGCCGCACGAAGTGATCCCAGCCTTCGGGAGCGGCGCCCAGTCCGAAGCGCTCCGCCATCGCGGGGGAGATTCCGCGCGACTCGATCACCGCCCGCGCCGATGCGCCGAGCTTCTCGTCGGCAAGCGACGCCCGGAAGAATCGCTGCGCCGCGAACGCCGCGCGCCGCAGCAGCGCCCGATCGCTGCGAGGATCGACCTCGGTGCGCTCGTCCGTGCTTCGCGCCCTGAGCGTGATGCCGCAGCGCTGCGCCAGCACCCGCAGCGCCTCCGGAAACTCCATCCGGTGGTACTGCATCATGAAGTCGATCGCGTTGCCGGCCGCGTTGCACGCGAAGCACTTGTAGAAGTGATTGCCCTTGTGCGTCACCACGGCCAGCGACGGCGTGCGGTCGTCGTGGAACGGACAGAGGCCGACATGCTCGCGGCCCTTCGGCTTGAGCGCCACGTGCTCGCCGACGAGCGCGACCAGATCGGTCGCTTCAAGGATCCTGTCTCGATCGCTCTGCATCCGTTGCTGGCAACCCTTGGCAACCGCTGTCGGGAGATCCCGAGCGACGAACGAGGTACGCAATCGCCGTGCGCGCGCACGAACCGCGATCGAACCTCGAACACACGAACCAAGGGCTCACCACTCGCCGCGGGCGCCCACGCCGCAGCGGCATCACCGGATGGACGATTCCGCCGCACGCAGGGTGCGGGCAGGAAGCGTTGTCCGTGCGGCTGGCAGTGGTTGCTCGGGTCCTGATCAGGCCGACCATGGCCCGCAGAATGGACCGATCGAGCTTGGGTGCCGCGAAGGACCGGCAACCATAGTCCCGGGCAAGGGCAAGTCAATTCTCATCTCGCGCAAATGGAGCCGCCGCCGGCTTGGCGCGCCCGGCGGCTCGCGGCATGACGGCGCAAGTCCCGGTGGTCGAAGGAGTCACGCGTTCGGTGGCGCCCGCGCATCGCGCGGAAGTTGCGCGAAGCCGTCAAGCGGGTGAGAGTGGCCGAGCATGCCGGTGCGCTCCGGCGCTGGAGGTGCCTCACAAAAAGGATCGAGGCGGGGCAGGACTCGCCGTCCCGCACCCGCCTCGATCGTTGACCCCCGGTTCGAAGGAGGAGACCGGTGGTCGATCCAGTGTCTCGAATCAGCTCAGCTCCAATCACCGAGCAGTTGTCCGAGGTCGTCGCCGTCGACGACGCCGTCGTTGTTGAAGTCCGCGGAGCATCCGGCGCACGGTCCCCACTGTCCCAGCAGCGTTCCGAGATCGTCGCCGTCGACGAAGCAGTCGCCGGTCAGATCGGTGTCGGGGCAGACGGGGGTCGGATCGCTCGGGAAGCCGGGGAGCTCGGGCAGGCTGCCGGGCGCGGGCTTCAGCACGATCTTGGTGCCGTCGAGATCGTTCGGATCGAGGTCAAGGAACTGGATGATCCAGCCGCCGCCGCAGACGCACGGCAGGAAGTTCACGTTCGGGAACGCGAAGCAGTCGACCTGGTTGCCGTTCCAGAATCCGCAGAGACCGCCGCAGCCGATGCCGCCGCAGGCGAGCCCGTCGCCGTTCGGCGACACTCCACCCAGCACGAATCCGGACGCGATCGAGTTGCCGGTGGGATCGACGCAGTGGACGTCGAAGCCGAGGTCGCTCGGCTTCTTGATTCCGTGCCAGATCGCATCGCCGGACACGACGAGATCGACCAGGCCGGGCCGACCGCTCGAAGCCGCGACGACCTCCACGCTCTGGACGCGACGCTGCCAGAAGTGCGGAATGCCGTCGAAAATCGTCGTCCACTTGTGATTCGTGTCGCCCGTCGGCTCCGGAGCGCTGCCGGGCGCCGGTATGAGAATGACGACGATCTCGTCGCCGGGTTCGAACTCCTGATTGGGGAACTCCCAGGTGATCGAGGGGAAGCGGCACTCGCAGTCGCAGCCGCCGGCGCAATCGGGCGGATCCTTGAGACACAGCATCGTGTTGAAGACGCCGTTGATGTAGCCGCCGCCGCAGCTTGGACCGCATCCGCCCGCGCCGCAGAAGCCGGAACCCCCGTCGAGCTGGACGTTGATGGTGGCGAGCCCGCCCGGTACGGTGCTTCCGTTGCGCTGGAGCGCCACGAGCATGGATGCGTTCGTCGGCGCGCTGCTCGGCGTCGTGGCGACTGTCAACTTGAGGGAGATGTCGTAGAAGCTGAGTTCGCCCGGGGAGCTGGGCGTGATGGCGACTCCAAGGATCTCGCGATCGATCCCGGCCGACGCGAGCGATGCGCCGGCGAGGGCGCCGCCGATCGCGAGCATCATCGCCGTGCGGTTGAGGCCGCGGTTCAGGGTGAGGTTCTTCGGGGTGTTCATCGGGTCCTCCTCTGGCGCTTCGGCGCCATGAACGGGTCGTTCGGCGGGCCGCGCCCGCCTCCACACTTGCTCTGCGCAGGGGCGTCAGATTTGACACCTCGATCGCGGATTTCCCTGCCACGACTCGCCTGGGGCACGCGTGACGGCGTCGATTCGGCGCTTCGGCGGCGGATTCGAGGCGTCGTCGGAGCGCCGGAACCCCGGTGCTCGAGCGGTTCCTCCTCATTCGTAGCGATCTGGCGGGCTGCGACTTCGTGTGGCATCGTCGGGCTCCATCGGCGGATCCTCTAGAGCGGTTCCTCCTCATTCGTAGCGATCTGGCGGGCTGCGAC
>VGXK01000168.1 GCA_016873355.1 Phycisphaerae bacterium
AGACGAGTGTGGCAAGGAGGGCGAAGCAGGCGGATCTAGAGGATCCGCCGATGGAGCCCGACGATGCCACACGAAGTCGCAGCCCGCCAGATCGCTACGAATGAGGAGGAACCGCTCTAATCCATCGGCGGCGGGCCGAAGAGATTCGCCACGAGCGCGGTCCACCCGGTCTGATGCATCGCGCCGCAGCCTCGGCCGGTGTTGCCGTCGAAGTACTCGTAGAAGTGGATGTATTCGCGGAAGTGGGGGTCGACCTGGAACTTCTGCCAGTCGCCGAAGACGGGGCGCCGGCCGTCCGCGCCGCGCAGGAAGAGCGAGCGCAAGCGCGATGCGAGCTCCATCGCCGCTTCCTCGAGCGTCTTCATGGCGCCCGAGCCGACCGGGCACTCGATGCGGAAGTCGTCGCCGTAGTAGCGGTGGAACTTGAGCAGGCTCTCCACGATCAGGTAGTTGAGCGGGAACCAGATCGGTCCGCGCCAGTTCGAGTTGCCGCCGAAGAGATCGCTCTCGCCTTCGGCCGGCTCGTAGCGCACCGAGAGACTCTGCGTTCCCTGCCAGAAGACGTACGGATGCGATTCGAGCATGCGCGACATGCTGCGAACCCCGTGCGGCGAGAGGAACTTGGTCTCGTCGAGCATGAGCTTGAGCAGGCACTTCATGCGATGACCGCGCAGCAGGCTGAAGAGGCGCACGTCGCCGCGACCTGCCACGCTCCAGCGACTCACGAGCTTCGCGAGCTCGGGTCGCTCGCGGAAGTACCACTCGAGGCGCTGCTTGAACGCGGGAAGCTTGTCGAGCACTTCGGGCTCGAGCACTTCGACCGCGAAGAGCGGAATGAGGCCCACGATCGAGTGGATGCGAAGCGGCATCGTTCTGCCGTCGGGGAATCGCAGCCGGTCGTAGTAGAAGCCGTCCTGCTCATCCCAGAGTCCTTCGCCGGTGCCGCCGAAGTTCGTCATCGCCTCCGCGATCTGCAGGAAGTGCTCGAAGAATTTCGACGCGAGATCCTGGTAGATCGGCTCGTGTTGCGCCAGCTCGATGGCGATGCGCAGCATGTTCAGCGCGTACATGCTCATCCAGCTCGTGGCGTCGGCCTGCTGGAGCGTGCCGCCGGTGGGAAGCGTGGCGCTGCGATCGAAGACGCCGATGTTGTCGAGGCCGAGGAATCCGCCCTCGAAGACGTTGTGGCCGTCCATGTCCTTGCGATTCACCCACCAGGTGAAGTTCAGCAGCAGCCGGTGGAAGACGTGTCGCAGGAAGTCCAGGTCGGCGCGACCGCCCTTCAGCGTGCGGTCGATCTGGAAGACGCGCCAGGTGGCCCACGCGTGCACCGGAGGATTCGCGTCGTCGAAGCTCCACTCGTACGCGGGCAGTTCCCCGGAGGGATGCATGTAGCGATCGCGCGTGAGCAGCACGAGCTGCTCCTTGGCGAAGTCGGGATCGATCGACGCCACCGCGACCGCATGGAACGCGTGATCCCACGCCGCGAACCACGGGTACTCCCAGGTGTCCGGCATCAGGTGCACGCGATGGCACGAGACGTTCGTCCAGCCGTGGTTGCGTCCCTTGCGCCGTGATTCGGGCGGGGACGGCTGGGTCGGGTCGCCTTCGAGCCAGCGGCGCACGTCGTAGAGATAGATCTGCTTGCTCCAGAGAAGTCCCGCCCACGCCTGGCGCTGCACCGCGCGCGATTCCGCGTCGAGACCGGCGGGATGCACGGCGCCGTAGAACGAGTCCGCGTCCGCGCGGCGCGAGTCGAAGATCGACTCGAACTCGGCGAAGGGCTGGCGGAGCTTCGGTGATCCGAGCCGCACTCGGCGCGTGAGCGAGGCGCCGGGCGCGAGCGTCGCGCGCCAGTGGATGCCGACTTTCGTTCCCTCGGGGCGCGCGTTGAGCACGTCGCTGCGGCCGTGGATCACCGCGTCGTTCACGCCGTCCTTGAACGTGCGGCCGTTGCGCGATTCTCCGTAGAGACGCTCCACATTCGTCTCGTTCTCGCAGAAGAGCAACGCGGGGGCGCCGGCACCCGCGTCGACGAAGAGCTTGAGTTCGGGCAACAGTTCGTGATGGATCACGATGCCGCTGTCATCGTCGCGCGACAGTCGTGGTTTCGGCGCGTCCTTCTCCCACGCCCAGGTGTTGCGGAAGAAGAGCTGCGGAATGAGATGGATTGGCGCCGCGTCGGGGCCGCGGTTGTGCACGGTGTAGCGCACGAGCAGGTCGTCGGCGCCGGCCTTGGCGAATTCGACGACGACATCGAAGTAGCGGTCGTCGTCGAAAACGCCCGCGTCCCACAGTTCGAACTCGGATTCGAGCTTCGAGCGATGGCGGTTCGCATCGAGCAGTTCCTGATACGGGAACGGCCGCTGCGGATACTTGTAGAGCATCCGCATCCATGAGTGCGTGGGCGTTGCGTCGAGGAACCACGAGCACTCCTTCACATCCTCGCCGTGATTGCCTTCGGCGTTCGTGAGCCCGAAGAGGCGCTCCTTGAGAATCGGGTCGCGCGTGTTCCAGAGCGAGACCGTCAGGCAGAGCAGCAATCGGTCGTCGCAGAAGCCGGCAATGCCGTCCTCGCCCCAGCGATACGCGCGGCTGCGGGCGTGATCGTGCGGCAGGTAGGCCCACGCATCGCCGTCGGCGGAGTAGTCCTCGCGCACGGTGCCCCATTGGCGCTCGCTCACGTACGGCCCCCAGCGGCGCCACGGCGCGAGCCCGAGGCGAGCTTCCTCGAGACGCTGATGTTCCGGCGTCATCATGGCGTGGACCTGGCGTTGCGAGCGGTCGGAGATGCGGCGGACGCGCCGGACTCGGGCGCGGCGGAGACTACGCGATGGGCAGCGCCCCGCCACGCCGGGCCGACGCGCCAGAGAATCGGCACGAGCAGTGCGACCGCCGCGCCGCACGCGAGTCCGAGCAGGCCGATCGCGCCGAGCGCGTCGATCGACGCGTAGTGAAGCAGCACGGCGGCGCCGATGCCGATCGAGAAGGTGAACGACGCGAGCGATCGGCCGCGGCTCTCGAGGAACGCCGGAACTGCAAGCATTGCCGGCAGCAGCATGGAGAAGTGATGTCCCCACGAGACGGGCGAGATCACGAGCGTGGCGAGCGCCGCGACGCCGAATCCCGCGAAGGCGCCGCGAATGCCGTGGCGCGCGAGGCGCAGCGAGACGACGAGGGCGCCGAGGCCGAGCGCGCCGCGGCACGCCGTCGACGCGAAGTCGAACCAGCGCGGTCGCGGCGCTTCCGCATGCGCGCCTTTCTCGCGTCCAAGCGGATCGGCGGCCACCCGCTCGCCTCCGGAGAGCGAGCGCACGAGCTTCCACGCGGCGCTGTCGAGACTCTGATTGCGATTCGCGTGGATCTCGAATTCCCAGTCCGTGCTGAAGGAGGGGTTCGTCATCACTTGGCGCCAGAAGATGCCCGAGGCGTCGATCGTTCGCGACGGGCCGATCAGCGCGGCAGGAACGACGAACGCGAAGAGCGCGGCGCCGAGCAGGAGTCCGACGAACGCATTCGCCGCGCGGCGCGGAGCGGCGCCGCCGCCCGGCGCTTCGCTCGCCGCGACGCTTCGAGCGCTCGCGAGCGCTCTTCCCCGCGAGGCGCCGACAAGCGCGGCCGCGATCGCCATGAGCAGTGCGAACGCCGCAGGCAGCGCCGGCAGCAGCTTCATCACTGCCGGGAACGACATGAGCACGCCGCCGGCAATCGCCGGCCACGCGCGCCGCGAAGTCCACAGGAGGCGGAACCCGGCCATGAGCGGCCAGATGACCAGCAGGCCGACCTGACCTCGCTGAAGCGAGTTGAGCGCCGGCAGCGTGACCGCCGCGATCGCGCCGATCGCGATGTACGCGGGCATCGGAATCGGCGGCGCGTCCCCCGGGGCGGCGAGCAGTCGCCACCATCGCCGTGATTCGTCGAGCATCAGCAGCGCGAACGCCGAGCAGATGAGCCCGAATACGAGCGCCTGCGTCGTCGTCGCGAGCGTCGAGAGGGGTTGAAGCAGCGATGCCAGCAGCGGCGGGTACTGGTAGCGCCAGCCGCGTGGACTGCGGGCGGCGTACGCATCGGCCGCACTCCCGCCGTCGTGCAGCACGCGCGCGGCGGCCGTGTACGCGGTGAGATCCGTGCGGTGCCCGCGCTCGGCGATGCCGAACGGGAAGTTGCGGCCGGCGCCGTCGCGATGCGACATCGATGCGCCATCGTCGACGCCGATTGAGACGGCGTTGGAAACCGTCGGCGCCGGCTCGATGCGCCCGCGCCGACGCACATCCGTCGATACGAGGATCACGAGCGCCGTCGCCACGGCGACGAGGGTCAGCGGCCAGAGATGTCGCGGCTCGATTCGCACCCGCACCGCGGCATCATCGTCGATCGAGTCGATGGCGATCGTGCTTCGTGGCACGCTCGTTCCATGGATGAAAACCCCGCCGTGCGCCATTGACTTTGATCCATCGGGGGGTAGCCTCGCGTTGCGTTCGAGTCCGGGACCGCTCGATCGCAGGTCGAATCCGGGCCCCATTTCTCGCGGCGACCACCGATCGCCGCACCAACTCAGGCGCACGCCGGTGCGCCGCAACTTCCAGGAGGTCGGTCATGCGGTATCGAATTGGATGTCGATTGCATCTCACTCTCTCTCTCTCTCTCTGCGCTTGCGGGACTTACGACTGAAGCTCGCGCTGGAGGCTGCGAGGAGAACGGCATCAGATATGTGCGATCTGGCGGTGACAACGACAATTCGGGGAAGTGTTGGGATGAGGCGCTCGAGACGCTCGACTTCGCGTTGGGCGTGCTCAACTCGAATCCGAACGTCACCGAAATCCGCATCGCGCAGGGAACCTACAAGCCACCCAGCGCAAGCACGCCGTTCGTCATCAGCAAGGCATGTGCCATTCGCGGCGGCTTCGCCGGGACTGGCTCGAATCCAGACCACCAAGTTCCCGACACCTACGTCACGACGCTGAGCGGCGATTTCGCCAACGACGACGACGGCACAATCGGGTCAATGGGGGACAACGCTCACCGCATCCTTGAGGCGAGCGGTTTCGAAGCAGGAGGTCCGCTCGTCATCGAGGGCGTGACGGTCACGGGCGGCAATGCCACGCTTCCGAATGTGAGATTCGGCGGTGGACTGTTCGTCCACACGCAATCTGCTGAGGTTGAAGTGTCACTGCGGCAGTGCAGGTTCATCTGGAACCACGCCCAGAGCGGCGGGGGCGCCGTGGCATGCTGGACCAACGCAATCTGGGTGCCTTCGCCGCTCATCGTGCGCGACTGCCAGTTTGTGGAGAACGCGCTGTCGTCCGGTGCGCCTTGTTCCCT
>VGXK01000169.1 GCA_016873355.1 Phycisphaerae bacterium
CGATCAACAGCATCATGGCGGTGGGATGCGTCGTCACCGTGCTGCTCTTCCAGAGCAGCACGGGACTCGCGGGCGCGTACGGCATCGCGGTCTCCGCCGACATGGGCATCACGAGCGTGATGTTCGCGGTCGTGGCGCGCCGGCTCTGGCGCTGGCGGAGGCGCTACGTGATCGCGGCGCTCGCCGCGTTCCTGTCCGTCGACCTGCTCTTCCTGGCCGCGAACTCGCTCAAGATCTTCGCGGGCGGCTGGTTCGCGCTGGCGATCGGCCTGGCCGGCGCGATCGTGCTGCTCACCTGGCTGCAGGGCTCGGCGCTCGTGGCGCGCAAGCTCGTCGACGACACGAGGAACATTCACGTGTTCCTCGCCACGCTCTGGGCGCAGGTGGTGCCGCGCGTGCCGGGCACCGCGGTCTTCCTGGCCGGCAATCGCAACACGCCGTACTCGCTCGTGGCGTTCGTCGAGCACTCGCACGTGCTTCATCAGCAGGTGATCCTGCTCAGCGTGGTCACCGGAATCCTGCCGATCGTCCCCGAGCATCGAAAGGTGCACGTCGAATGGCTGCCCGACGGCTTCTGGCGCGTGACGATCCATCTTGGATTCATGGAGGAGCCCGACGTGCCGAAGCTGCTCGAGCGCGTGCGCGCGCACGGCGTGAAATGGGACCCGGAGTCGACCACGTACTTCGCGCGGCGGCTCGTGGTGCGGCCGACCGGCGACATGCCGATGGCTCGGTGGCGCAAGCGGTTGTTCGCGAGCCTCACGCGCGGAGCGGCGGACTCGATCCGTTTCTTCAATCTGCCGCCCGAGCGCGTCGTCGAGTTCGGCACCCAGGTCGAGGTGTGAGCGACGCAGCCGCTCTAGCGGGCGATCAGCACGGGACAGGCCGCGTGGTGCACGAGATCCATCGCGGTGCTGCCGAGCAGGAATCGCGCTGCGCTCGAGCGCGGCACGCCTCCCACCGCCACGAAGTCGGCGCGGCGATCTTCCGCCGTGTCGATGATCGCCTCGGCGGGCGCGCCGGGACAGACGAGCCCTTCGACGGCCACGCCGTGCCCGCCGAACTCGCGCGTGAGGCGGCAGACGCCTTCGCGCGCGGTGTCGGTGACCTCGGAGACCTCGACGAGCGGCATCGCGGGAACCTCGGGACCCACGAAGGAGACGGGAAGCTGCGTGACGGAGAGCAGCAGCAGCCTCGCCTCGGGCGAGCGATCGAGCATTCGCATGGCAAGCTGCGCGGCGCGGCGCGACGCGTCGCCGAAGTCGACGCCGGCGAGCGCGGTTCGGAAGCGGATCGGTCGCTGGCCGTCGCGCGGATGCACGACGAAGAGCGGTAGCGCTGCCGTGCGCAGCACCTCCTCGGCCACCGATCCGAGCAGCAGCCGCTTGATCGCGCCGTGCCCGTGGCTGCCGACGACGAGCAGGTCGGCGCCGAGATCGATCGACGCGGGCCCGAGCGCCGCGCCGGGCGCTCCCTCGATCAACTTCACTTCGACGCGAAGGCCCTCGCTGCGGATCGTCGCCGCGATGCCGTCGATGCCCCGCTGCGCCTCGTCGGGCGAGAGCTGCCGCTCGCGCGTGCCGCCGAGAACATGCAGCAGGACGAGCCGCGCCCCGTGCAGCGCCCCGAGTCGATGCGCCCAGCCCACGGCGACCGACGCGGGCTCGGAGAAGTCCGTGGCAACCGCGATCGTGCCGAGCGGCGAGACATCCATCGTCGGGCATTGTGCCACGGCGGGCGCGATTACGCTCTTCTCGTATTGGCACACCGGCCAGATGAGCGACCGCACGAGGCGACGCCGGCGACTCCGGCGATGTCGACGACGGAGCGAGGACCCGATCGTCCGAGCCCTGATGGGCCGCGACGCGACCTTCCGCGACGCGTGGCGCGGCGCATCGTGCGCTGGACCCTGCTTGCGGCGGTGGTCATGCTGATGCTTCGAGTGAGCGGCTGCGCCGAGCGACTCTTCTACCACCCGATCCGCGAAGCGACGCCGGCGCCGACCGGCGCCCCGGGGTCGCGCGTCGTTCGCTTCGAGAGCGCCGACGGAACGAAGCTCTGCGGCTGGTTCGTTCCCGCGAGCTCCGCGCCGTCCGCGCCGGCGCTGAACGATGCCGAGCGCGTCGGCAACGGTGCGCCGTCGCTCTTCTTCGTGCACGGGAACGCGGGCAACATGAACTGGCACTACGGCTTCGTGGAGGAGCTGCCGCGCCTCGGGTTCAACCTCTTCCTCTTCGACTATCGCGGCTACGGCGAAAGCGAAGGATCGGCATGGAGCCGCGGTCCGCTCATCGACGACACTCGAGCGGCGTTCGAGGCGATGCTCGAGCAGCAGGAGGTCGATGCGAGCCGCGTCGGCATGTTCGCGCAGTCGCTCGGCGCGGCGCTGGCGCTCAATGCGATTCGCGATTCCGACCCGGTCCGCGTCGCCGTGCTCGAGAGCCCCTTCGCGTCATGGAGGCTGGCCGCGGCCACCGCGATCGGCGGCAACTCGCCGGGGCCGATCGCGCGCGGGCTCTCGGCGGCGCTCATCGCCGACGACCGCCGTCCCGACGAGGCCATTCGTTCGCTTCGATTCCCGGTGCTCGTGATCCACGGCGACGCCGATCGCATCGTGCCCGTCGTGCACGGACGATTGTTGCGGGACGCGGCTTCCGATCGCGTGACGCTCGTCGAGTTCGCCGGTGGAGATCACAACACGCTGCGCGACACGCATCCGGAGGCGACGCGGCGGATGATCGAGTTCCTGCGGCGGCATCTCGCCGAGTCGGGCGATCCGGCGAGCGCCGGCCCGCAGAAATGAAAACCCCCTCCGTCGCACACACAGACGGAGGGGGCAGAGGGGGGGCTCGATTCGCTCACACCGGAGGAGGCTGACGATGTGCCGGGCGGCCCGAGTTCCATACGCAGGAGGCTGCGACGAAGGCTCTATGCGGCGCGCCAGAAGCGTGTGTGCCGCCTCTCTTCGAAACGAAGCGAGACGGTTCTCGGAGCCGCTCGGTGAGACTCCGACGCTTCACGCGATCGCATTAGGATCCGGGTCGTGTCCACCTCGGAACTCTGGGCCCAGGCGCTCGGTCGACTGCATCCGGCGTTTCTTCACTTCCCGCTGGCGCTGCTGGCGGCGGCGGCGCTCGTCGAGCTGATCGCGTGGACGCGCGGACGACCGCCGTCGCGTTCGGCGGCCGCGATGCTGATCATCGCTGCGATCAGCGCTCCCGCCGCGGCGCTGAGCGGTTGGATGAACGCGCGGTACGAGGGTGTCGAAGGAGAAGTGCTCGAGTGGCATCGCTGGAGCGGTGTGATCTCGGCGGTCGGAATCGTGATCGCCGCGATTGCGGGTGCGGTGCTCGCCTCGAGGAGAGCTGCAAGGGAAGCGGCGGCGCGGGCGGGAACGGCGGTCTATCGCGGATCGCTCGTGGCGCTCGCGGCGCTCGTGCTCTATTGCGGGCACCTGGGCGGCGAGATGAAGTGGGGCAGCGGCTACACCACGGAATACCTCGCGCGAGCGCTGCGCTCGACATTCGGCATCGAGGCCCCGGCGTCACCGGGCCGCGCCGCATCGAATGGGAGTGCGCCAACGCTGGCGAGCGGGGGCGCCGACGCGGAACCGGTGGCCATTCGCTTCGACGAACATGTGCTGCCGCTCCTGGCGGTGCATTGCTCCGAGTGCCATCTCGGTGGGCGTCGCAAGGGGCGACTCTCGCTCTCGTCCGTGGGCGAAGTGGTCCGAGCCAACGACGACGAACTCTGGGTGGTGAAACCGGGCTCGGCGGACGAAAGCGAGCTCCTGCGACGCGTGCTGCTTCCGGACGACGATCCGGACGCGATGCCGCCCAAGGGCGATCGACTCTCCGAGCAGGAGGTCGCCCTCGTGCGCCGATGGATCGAACAGGGCGCCAACTGAGCACGCCAGCGACGGTGCCGGGAGCGCCCGGCGCTCGGGCGGCGCGCCGACGCCGCGTGACGGACGACGAACCGACTCACTCGGGCGTGCCTGGCTTCGGTCCGCGCTCGTCGGCTCGATTCGGTCCGCGCTCGACGCCGCGATTCGCTCGTTCCGGCCGGCGCCAGTCGGCGCGAGCACCCGGGCCGCGTGCGCTCCATGATCTCGGCAGAACGGCCGTGCCGTGAATCACCACGATGCCGGAGCCCTCGAACGCACGCGACATCGCTTCGGCGTGCGACAGTTCAGGCGCGCTCTTCGACGCGTCGACTGAGGCGGGCGGCGTGCTTGCGGGCTCATCCGTCGTCGAGGAGTCCTCGACGCCTTCGACGCGGACGATCGACCCGCGCTCCGCATCCTCGCGTGCCCGAGCCAGCAGGGCCTTGTCCCACTCGACCAGCGACGCGGGTGGACCTTCGTCCGACGCCTTGCCTCCGCCGCACTCGGCCAGCAGTGCCGACAACGCGGACATTGCGGTCGCCACCTGCTTGCGAGCCTCGAATGTCGCCCACCGGACTTCAGCCTCCGGGTCCTCGTCGTCCGTGAGCATCGGAAGCTCGAGCTGAGCCGATTGGGTCAGCCGTTCGAGCAGCATCGACCGCAGGTCGCCGTCGGCCGCGCCGTCGCATGCATGCAGGAGCTGCGGCACGAATGCGTTGCCGAAGAGCGGGGCAAGACGGCGGAGCTCGCGGCGAGCTTCGTTCACGATCGCGCTGCGAATCTCGCGCGAGCGGGTGCGATGCGCCTTCTCGCCGAACGAGCCGATGACGGACACGATCCGCTCGGGCATCGATCGTGCCGCGGCGAGCTCGGTCGCATCGGGCAATCGAAGCGAACCTGTTTTCGCGACGACATGGGCGAGCGCGGAGGCGAGCCAGGCGCGGCCGTCCGGATCGCTCTCCCGACCCGGAACGGCGAAGGGCCAATGTCGGCACGAGATGACCGCGGTCAAGTCCTCTCCCAGGCGCACCACTTCATCGGGCGGGCGCGACGGAAGCGGACGGGCGGCGTCGACGACGGCTTGCGCCAGTGTCTCCCGAGCCGAGGGATCGAGGTGAGGCGACGAAACGATGACTCGACCAAGCGTCTCGGCAAGCGCCTCGTCGGGCGCCGGAGCCGAGGCGGCCGATCCGCTCGCCGCAAGGCACGCAAGCACCGGCGCCCATCCGGCGCGTGCCACCGCTTTCGCGGCGCGGCGACTCGTTCCGTCGGCTCCGCATCGATCCCGTGGCACGGACAGGGACTTGGGCCGGGCGATCATGGAACCTCCGTTGCTTCGAGCAATTGCCGCAGAGCGGCGCTGATCCGCTCGTCCCAGACGAGATGCGAGCCCGGCCGCACCGGTGCGGCACCGAGGGACTTCACCCACG
>VGXK01000170.1 GCA_016873355.1 Phycisphaerae bacterium
GATGATCGGCCTCGCGATCGAGGTGCCGAGCAGGTAACGGCCCTCGTAGACGGCGCCGGTGATCACCATCGGGAAGACGTAGTGCTCGAGGAACTCGCGGCGCAGATCCTTGATCACGCACGCGGATGCTCCGGAGCTGCGCGCCTTCGTCTCCACGCCCTGGAGCTCGTTTGCGCCCTGTCCCACGTCGGCGACCACGGCGAGCACTTCGCATCCGGGCCAGCGCTCCTTGAGCCAGGGAATGATGCAACTCGTGTCGAGACCGCCTGAGTAGGCGACGCAGATCTTCTTGGGTGTGGTGGTGGTCTGGTTGGTCATGGGTGTCGTTGGGGCCATCGCGGTTTCAGCGATCCTTGGAAAGCAGGTGAAGCAGCAGCGCGTTCTGCGCGTGCATGCGGTTTTCGGCCTGGTCGAAGACGACGGACTGCGGACTGTCGATCACGTCGTCGGTGACTTCCTGTCCGCGATGCGCGGGCAGGCAATGCATGAAGAGCGAGTCGGCGCCGGCCCTGGCCATGAGCGCCGCGTCGACGCGATAGGGCTCGAAGCGCGCCGCGAGTTCCGGCGTCTCCGTCTGTCCCATGCTGACCCAGGTGTCGGTGTAGACGGCGTCGCTGCCGGCGATCTTCGAAAGATCGTTCGTGACCTCGATCGACGCGCCGGTGCGGCACGCCCGCGCCTCGGCGGTTCGCAGCACTTCGTCCGACGGCTCGCATCCCTCCGGCGTGATGACCACGAGCCGGCATCCGACCGTCGCGGCCATCTCGATCACGGAGTGGCAGACGTTGTTGCCGTCGCCGACCCACGCGAGCCGCCCGTGACGGAACTCGAAGCCGTGCTCGGCGAGCGTCATGAAGTCCGCGAGCGCCTGGCAGGGGTGGTGCAGATCGCTGAGTGCGTTGATCACGGGAATCCGGGCGTTCGACGCGAGCTGCTCGATGGTGCCGTGCTTCATCGTGCGCGCCACGATCGCGTCGGCCCAGCGCTCGAGGTTGCGGCCGTAGTCGGCGATCGACTCCCGCTGGCCGATCGGCCGCGTCTCATGATCGAGGTACACCGCGATGCCGCCGAACTTGGCGAACCCGATCTCGAAGCTCACGCGCGTTCGCAGCGACGGCTTCTCGAAGAGCAGCACGATCGATCGCTGCGCGAAGGCATGTCGCCACGGCGCGTAGTCTCGCTTCAGGCGCCGCGCATCCTCGAGCAGCGGGAGGATCTCGTGCACCGCGAGATCGGTGATGCGGAGCAGGTCCTTGCAGCCGAGTTCCACCGAGGGGCTCGTCTCACGCGTGCCGGGCATAGCCGACTCCTTCCGCGGCCGTCGCGGCCGACGCGCGCGTCGCGACGAATCGCGTGCCCGCATGGCCGCCTTCGAGGATCGCGCGAATCGCGTCGGCATCGCTCCACGAGGCGATGATCACGCAGCCGACCTCTCCGCCGGCGGCTTCCACCGCCGCGAGCGCGCTTCGCACCTTCACCGTCATGCCGCCCGAGATCGTGCCGTCGGCGATCCACGCGCCCGCGCGCGCCGTGTCGAGCGTGTCGACGATGGCGCCGTCCGGGCCGCGCACGCCGGGAACGTCCGTGAGCAGGAGCAGCGCCGACGCGCCGACGATGCGGGCCACCGCCACCGCCGCGTCGTCGGCGTTGATGTTGAGCGGCGAACCCTGCGCATCGATGCCGATCGAGCTCAGCACCGGCATGAATCCGCCGCCGAGCAGGTGGCGGATCAGATTCGGATCGCCGCCGACGATGTCGCCCACGCGACCCGGATCGAAGTCGTAGCGCTTCGACAACTCGACGATGCAGGTATGGCCGTCCGAGAGCGTCAGTCCCACCGCGGGAACGCCGCGCGCGGAGAGTCGCCCGACGAGCGCCGTGTTCATCACGCCGGCCAGAACGCCCGCGATCTGCTCCATCTGCTCCGGGGGCGTGACGCGGATGCCGTCGCGCCGCTCGCTGGTCATGCCGAGTCTCGAGAGCTGCCGGTCGACGGCCTTGCCGCCGCCGTGCACGAGCACGATTCCGGGGCCGCTGTGATGGCGGCGCAGCGCCTCGATGAGCGGATCGGCGCAGGCGGGATCGTCGAGCATGGCGCCGCCGACCTTCACGACGATCGGGCCGATCGGGTTCGACGACGCGGTGGTGGGTCGAGTCGAGTTCACGAGGAGCGCTCCGAAGCGACGAGTCGGGACCGAGCGGCCGCGGGGCTCGTGCCCTCGCTTCGCGCAGCCCCGGCGACCGCGCCGAGTCCGAGCGCCGCATCGAATCCGAAACGGATGTTGAAGGCCTGCACGGCCTGGCCCGCGGCGCCCTTCACGAGGTTGTCGATCGCGGAACAGAGGACGAGATGGCGACCGGTCGGATCGCTTCCGACGGCGATGTCGCAGTAGTTCGTTCGATTCACGGCCGCGACCGACGGCCACGATCCCTCGGGAAGCAGCCGCACGAACGGCTCGTGCGCGTACGCCGTCTCGAGGCAGTGGCGCACCTTGGCGAGCGTCACGCCCGGGGCCATCGCGGGATGGATCGTGCTCACGATGCCGCGATCGAGCGCCATCAGGTGCGGCGTGAAGACGATCTCGACGCCGCACTCCTGCGACATCTCCGGTCCGTGCCGATGATTCAGCACGCCGTAGGGCTGGTACGAGACCTCGCAGAAGAGGCTCTTGAGCGAGGCGGATCGGCCCGCGCCGCTCACGCCGCTCGCCGAGTCGACGATCACGGGCGCCGCCGGAAGCAGCAGCCCGGCGCGCCGCAGCGGCGCCACGGGAAGGATCACGCTCGTCGGGTAGCAGCCGGGACAGGCGATCAGCGATGCGTGCGCAATCGCGTCGGCGTTGCGCTCGGGAAGGCCGTAGGCCGCCTTCGCGAGCAGCTCGGGATGCGGATGCGCGCCGCCGTAATGCGACGCATAGAGCGCCGGCTCGCGCAAGCGGAACGCGGCGGAGAGATCGAGCACCACCACGCCGGCGTGCAGAAGTTCCGGCGCCAGTTCCCAGCTCGCCTCGTGCGGAGTCGCCAGGAAGACGGCGTCGGGCTTCTTGGCGAGCATCGACGCCGCCGACGCGGGTTCCACGCGCAGATCCGTCTCGCCGCGATGCAAGGGGTGCAGCGAATCGAAGCGCTCCGCTTGAACGCCGCCGGCGCGCCGATCGGATCCGTAGAGCCCGACGAGATCCACGCACGGATGTCGAAGCAGCCACGCGACGAGTTCCGCGCCGCTGTATCCGGCGGCGCCGGCCACGCATACCTTGATCGTTCGCTCGCTCACGCCCGGCGTCCTTCCGCGGTCCGTCGCCGCGAGCCGTTGCCGGAGGCAGACTCGAGTCCGGCGAGCCGCCGAAGCTGGTCGCAGAGCTGTCGCGCCGAGACCGCATCGCGGCAGGCGACGAAGATCGTGTCGTCGCCGGCGATCGTGCCCACCGCCTGCGACAGTCGTGCACGATCGAGCTCGACGCCGAGCGACGGCGCATGCCCGGTGGGGGTGGTGAGCACGGCGAGGCTGCCGGCGCTCGTGACCCAGCGCAGATGCTGTCGAAGCGCGGAGGCGAAGTGCTCGCTGTCGGCGGGCCTCGGTTCGGGTTCCGCGCCGGCGAGCTGGTATCCGCGCGGTCCCTTCACGACGCCGATGGCGCTCAGGTCGCGCGAGAGCGTGGCCTGCGTGATGACGATGCCGTGCTTGCGCAGGCGCTCCAGGAGCTCGGCCTGATTGCCGATCCGCTCCTCCTCAAGTATCCGCTCGATGAGATGGCAGCGATGGGTCTTGGCGACCATGGGCATGATTATGCACATGGACGCATATCCCAGTCAAGCTCATGCGGTCGAATGGATACGGTCGGATTTCGCCTTCGAGCCGTCGGGCGAGGCGGTGCGGGAGGACGCCGAGCCCACGGACGCCGGGCCGCTCGACGACGCGGATGAGCCCGAAGCCCTGGAATCCGGCTTCTCCGCCTCGACCCCTGGAGATTCACCGGACGAGGCGCCGCCCTCCGGCTTCGGGGCCGATGCCTCCTTCCGCCGGAACGCCTCGATCTTCGTGCGATCGGGCGAAATGATCATGCTCATCCGCTTGCCGTTCAGCCGTGGAGCGAGCTCCACGCGTCCGAGGTCCCCCAGGCGGTGCACGATGTCGTCCATTCGCGCATCGCCGCGGCTGCGATGGGCCAGCTCCCGGCCGCGGAAATTCTGCACGATCTGAACCTTGTGTCCCTCGAGCAGGAATCGACGCGCCTGCTGCACCCGGATCTCCACGTCGTGGGGATCGATCTTCATGGAACGGCCGAGCCGCACTTCCTTCAGCTCGGAGACGCGGGTCTTGGACTTGTTCGCCTTCTCCTTCTTGGAGGTCTCGTACTTGTACTTCCCGTAGTCCATGATCCGGCACACCGGTGGGCGGACATCGGGAGCGATCTCGACGAGATCGAGTCCAAGATCCTGGGCGCGACGACGGGCGTCATCGGTTTCCACGATTCCGACCATCTCGCCGTCCTGATCGATCAGGCGAATCGGCGAGATGCGGATGCGGTCGTTGATTCGAGGGCCCATCGGGGCGTCGAACCGAGGCGGACGGCGAGGCGGAAGCGGGGGAATGCGCAATTCCTTTCGAGAGCGATGGCGTCAACGATCGACCACGCCGACGAGCCATCGTCGGCGGCGGGCACCGGAACCGGCATGATCAAGAAGGCCGGATGCGACTCGGACCTGCACGGCGCGGGCGCTCATGCGGTCGAGGGAGGAACTGGAAACATCAGGGAGCGTGTTCCTGGCACTTGGAGTCGCAAGGGACGGGAGACGCTCCCGCCCGACCGACAGAAGGTATCGACGGATACCGAGTGCAGCAACAGCCGCGCCGGGAATTCCTTCGATCTTCCGGGGAGAAACCGCGAATTCGCCGACCGAGCCGATCGTCGGAAGGTCGCGTCCTCCCGCTCGGAATCGTTCGATCGTCGCGGTCGGCGGTCACACCTTGGCGCCGCCACGGTCGAGCAGCGCCGACAGCGAGTGCACGCCTCGACTGCGGTACTCCTCCGCGAGCCGGTCGACGAACTCGGAGAAGTCGATGGCGCCCGCGTTCTCCACGCGGCCTCGCACCCGCACGCTCACCTTGCGCTCCTCGGCGTCGCGCGGCCCCACGATCGCCATGTACGGCACGCGATCCTCCGCCGCGGCGCGGATGCGTCCTTGGATGCGGTCGCTGCCCGCGTCGATTCCCGCGCGGAGTCCCTGCGCCTTGAGGGACGCCTGCAACTCCCGCGCATACGACTCGCTCTTCTCGCTGATCGGCAGCACGCGCACCTGCTCGGGCGAG
>VGXK01000171.1 GCA_016873355.1 Phycisphaerae bacterium
TGAAGCACTTCGTCTCGGCGGCGCCGAGCGGGAGCTCCAGGTGATCGCACATGGCCTGCGCGAGCGCCTGCCCCGTGGTGCCCGCGAAGATCTTGAGCGAGTTGCGGTCGGCGGCGCTCATGGTCGGGCCTCCGTGCGTGCGGCGGTGAACGGTGCGGCGCCGGTCGGCGAACTCGCGCCGGCACCGGCGCTCGCATTCGCGGAAGCGCCGGCGCTCCTGGCGAGTCGCGCGCGAAGCAGACCGTCGACCTCCGCAAGCTGCGCGGGCGTGTTGATGCTCAGCACGTCCTCCGGAGGAACGGCGTCGACCACGGCGACGAGCTTGCCGTCCTTGCCGAGCAGCGTGAAGACATCCGTGATGTAGTACTCGCGCGCGGCGTTCGTGTTCGTCACGCGCGTGAGCGCGTCGAAGAGTGCCGCGGTGTCGAAGCAGTAATAGCTTGGATTCACCTCACGAAGCGCGCGGATCTCGGGCGTCGCGTCGCGCTCTTCCACGATGCGATCGAGCGCGCCGTCGGCGCGTCGAAGCACGCGACCGTAGCCGCCTGGATCGGGAATCACGCTGGTGGCAAGCGTGGCGGCGGCTCGCTTGGAGCGATGCGCCGTCAGCAGTTCGTTGAGCGTGGCGGTGCGAATGAGCGGGCCGTCGCCGCCGAGCACCAGCGTTTCGCGACCGAGCCTTCCCGCCGCAAGGAGCGGCCGCGCCTGGTCCACCGCGTGGCCGGTGCCGAGCTGCGGATCCTGGATCACGAATTCGATCTGCGGCGCGCCGCTCGACGCCGACGCTCCGCGCGTCGAAGAAGCCCCGCGCGGGGGCGCATAGTTCCTGAAACCTTCGCGAACGACGTCGGCGCCGTGCCCGACGATGAGCACCACCGGCGACGCGCCCGCTTCAAGACACGCGTCGACGACCCAATGCACCATTGGTCGGCCGCACACCGGGTGCATCACCTTGGGCAGGTCGCTGCCCATGCGCGTGCCCTTGCCTGCGGCCATGATCACGGCCGAGGGTGCCGAAGCGTTGCGTTGGTTCATTGATGCGGTCACGGGTGAAGCGGCGCGAAGGCGCCGTGAGCGTCGTGCGTGTGCGTCGCGATCGAATCGCCGCCAATTGGCCCGCCTGGATTCGAACCAGGACTCTGAGAACCAAAATCTCGTGTGCTACCGTTACACCACGGGCCAGCGCTGGCGACCGAGCGACGGGGGCGCAATGGGCGAGTGAACGACCTGTGAGCGGACGAAGTCCCTCATTGGCGCCCGGCGCGATCCTACTCAGGTGAGCGGGGGATCGAGGCGGGACGCGAACCCTGTTCAACGCGGAACAGGGACCGTCCCTGCCGCGGCAAAGCCTCCCGAGGCGAGAGCACCGATCAGCCGCGATCCGGTGCCCCATGCGGCGCCGGTCGTCGAATGCGAAGGGCGGCCGAAGCCGCTCCGTTCCGCACGCGTCGATCCGTCACCGACGGCCCCATTCGGGGGAGGGACGGAAATGGTACCGACGCCTTCGACGCGAAGCAACCATCGGGGCGGCGAGCAGAGCGCGATGTCGTCCCGGCGCGGCCGCGGACCCTGCTCGGGGCCGATGGATCGATGACGCTGCGTTCCATGGGAGCGGTTCGCGCGCAGCCGCGAATCACTTCGCTTGGGGCGTCAACCGTCCTCTCGCGTCCTTCAGCTCCTTCCGCTTCGCGTCGCTCACGGTCGGGAACTTCAGGTCGAGGCCGTTGAGCGCGTCGAGGATTGCCGCGGCCACGACCACGCGCGCGTACCACTTGTTGTCGGCGGGCACCACGTACCACGGGGCGGAACGGGTGGCGGTCCGGCCGATCGCGTCCTCGTAGGCGCGCTGGTACTCGTCCCACCGCTCGCGCTCGCGGATGTCGCTCATCGAGAACTTCCAGTTCTTGTCCGGGTTGTCCAGGCGCTCGAGAAACCGCCTGCGCTGCTCCTCCTTGCTCAGGTGAAGGAAGAACTTCCGCACCACGATTCCGTTGTGCCCCAGGTAGCGCTCGAACGAGCGGATGTCGCGGCAGCGATCGCGCCAGATGCGGTTGCCGTCGCCGCGCTTCGCGCCCATGCAGCGATCGGGAAGCCGCTGCGCCTCGAGCAGTTCGGGATGCACTCGCACCACGAGCACCTCCTCGTACCAGCTCCGGTTGAAGATGCCGATGCGCCCGCGCTCGGGCAGATGCTTCATGCAGCGCCAGAGGTAGTCGTGATCGAGATCCTCGGAACTCGGGGCCTTGAACGACGCCACCTGGCAGCCCTGCGGATTCACGCCGCTCATCACGTGCTTGATGGCGCCGTCCTTGCCGGCCGCGTCCATGGCCTGGAAGATCAGGAGCAGCGCGTTGCGATTGTCCGCATAGAGCCGCTCCTGCATCGCCGAAAGCAGCGCCACGCCGGTCTTGAGCGCCTGCTTGGCGCGAGGCTTGTCCTCCCGTTGGAGCTCGCCGGTGTCGGCCGGATCGTGATCGGAGAGTCGGAACGAGTCGCCGTCCGTGACGCGATGACGCCGCGAGATGCGGCGCGCCAGTTTCATCGCCTGCTTCAAGTCGATCTTCTCGCCGTTCACGCGCTCGATCATGCGTCGTCCTCGCGGACGCGGGCATTGTCGCAGAGTTCGTGCGCGTCGGCGAGCGCGGTCCGAGCGTTGCAGCCCGCGCTCCGATCGCGGATCTCGCATCGATCGCGAAACGCGCTCCGGTCGCGGAACTCGCATCGATCGCCCCACCGCGGCGACCGCGCGTTGTATCATCCGCGACCCCCTTCGATCGGCGAACGAGAACGCTCCATGGCGCGCTCCGACCTTCCACTCCCGCAACTCGAGCTGCCTTCGCTGCGCGGCTTCGGGGAAACGACGCGCCGGGACGCCTGGTGGATTCAGCCGGTCGTCGTCTTCGGCGTTCTCGCCGCCTTCGTGGTCTACGCCACCTGGGCAGCGTTCCAGGGGAAGAACTACTTCTACGACGGCGGCGGCGCCCACTATCTCTCGCCGTTCTACTCGCCGCTTCTCTTCGGCCAGCCGAATGAGCCGCGCATCTTCGACGCCGTGAGTCCTGGCTGGTGGCCCGCGTGGCTTCCGTTCTCGCCGGCGCTGCTCATCCTCGGCGCGCCCGTCGGCTTTCGGATGACGTGCTACTACTACCGCGGCGCCTACTACAAGGCGTTCTGGGGTGATCCGCCGAACTGCGGGGTGGGCGAGCCGGGCTTCCGCGGCACTCGCTATCGAGGCGAGCGCTGGCTGCCGCTCGTGCTCCAGAACGCGCATCGATACTTCTTCTATCTCGCGGTGATCTTCATCGGCATCCTGCTCTGGGACGGCATCCGCGCGTTCTTCTTCCACACGGATGAGGGCACGCGATTCGGCATCGGCGTCGGCTCGGTGGTGTTGCTGCTCAACGCGATCTTCCTCGGCATGTACACCTTCGGCTGCCACTGCGCAAGGCACATCGGCGGCGGGCATGTCGATGAGCCGTCGAAGGCGCCGATCCGCCACGCGTGCTGGACCTGCGTCACCGCGCTCAACAAGCGGCACATGCTCTGGGCGTGGATCAGCCTGATCTGGGTGGGCTGGTCGGATGTCTACGTGCGGCTCTGCTGCGCGGGCTCGTTCACCGACTGGCGCGTGGTCTTCTGATGAGCGACTTCCTGACCCACGATCACGACGTGCTCGTCATCGGCGCGGGAGGCGCTGGTCTGCGCGCCGCGATCGAGGCGGCGGCCGCGGGCGTGAGCGTCGGACTCGTCTGCAAGTCGCTGCTCGGCAAGGCGCACACGGTGATGGCCGAAGGCGGCATGGCCGCCGCGCTGGCGAACGTCGACGATCGCGACAACTGGAAGGTGCACTTCGCCGACACGATGCGCGGCGGGCAGTACCTCAACATGCCGGTGATGGCGGAGCTGCACGCGAAGGAGGCGCCCGCGCGGGTGCGCGAGCTCGAAGCGTGGGGCGCACTCTTCGATCGCACGAACGATGGGCGCATTCTCCAGCGCAACTTCGGCGGTCATCGCTATCCGCGGTTGGCGCATGTCGGCGATCGCACCGGTCTCGAGATGATCCGCACGCTCCAGGATCACGGCATCCACCAGGGCATGTCGATCTACATGGAGCACACGGTGACGGCGCTGCTCAAGGACGGGCCGCGCATCGCCGGAGCGTTCGGGTACGACCGCGAGCGCGGGCGCTTCCGCGTCTATCGCGCCAAGGCCGTGGTGCTCGCCACCGGCGGCATCGGGCGCGCGTTCAAGATCTCGAGCAATTCGTGGGAGTACACGGGCGACGGTCACGCGCTCGCCTACGACGCGGGCGCCGATCTCATGGACATGGAGTTCGTGCAGTTCCATCCCACCGGGATGGTGTGGCCGCCGAGCGTGCGCGGCATTCTCGTCACCGAGGGCGTGCGCGGCGAAGGCGGAAGGCTCGTCAACTCGAAGGGCGAGCGCTTCATGTTCAACGACATCCCGGAGAACTACCGCAATCAGACGGCGAAGGACGCGGAAGAGGGATGGCGCTATGTCACCGGCGACAAGAACGCGCATCGACCGCCGGAGCTGCTCACGCGCGATCATGTCGCGCGCTGCATCGTGAAGGAGATCAAGGCGGGCCGCGGTTCTCCGCACGGCGGCGTCTTCCTCGACATCGCATGGATCAAGGAGAAGCTGCCGAACTCGCAGGAGCACATCAAGAAGAAGCTGCCGAGCATGTACCACCAGTTCAAGGAACTGGCGGGCGTGGACATCACATCGGAGCCGATGGAAGTCGGCCCGACCGTGCACTATGTCATGGGCGGCGTGCGCGTGGACGGCGAGAGCCAGATGAGCACGGTGCCGGGACTCTTCGCCGCCGGCGAAGTGGCGGCGGGATTGCACGGCGCGAATCGGCTCGGCGGCAATTCGCTCTCCGATCTGCTCGTCTTCGGCAAGCGCGCGGGCGAGTTCGCCGCGAAGTACGCCAAGCAGCAGGGGGCGCCGAGGGTGGACGCGGCACAGGTGGACCGCGCCGCCAAGTCGGCGCTGTCGCCGTTCGATCGTCCCGACGGCGAAAATCCCTACGCGGTGCAGAAGTCGCTTCAGGATCTCATGCAGGACGGCGTGGGAATCGTGCGCACCGAGAGCGAGATGAAGAAGGCGCTCGAGGGAATCGGGTTGCTCAGGGCGCGCGCGTCGAAGGCGGGAATCGAAGGCAATCGCGAATACAACCCGGGTTGGCACACGGCGCTCGATCTGCCGAGCCTGCTGTGCGTGTCGGAAGCGCTCGCCCGCTGCGCCATTGACCGCAAGGAAAGCC
>VGXK01000172.1 GCA_016873355.1 Phycisphaerae bacterium
TGCCCATGATCCTTCAATGGGACGAAAGCTTCGACATCGGGTCCGACACGCTCACCGGCGTGAACGACGCGGACTACCGGCCGCCGTTCGCGTTCACCGGCACGCTGCACAAGCTCACGCTCAAGGTCGATCGTCCGCAGCTGTCGCCCGACGACATCCGCAAGCTCGAGCAGGCGATGCGCGACAACAAGTCGAGCGAATGACGGTGATCCAGGTCCTCGCGAGAGCGTGTTGCGGCTTCCTTGCGTCGGCGACGGCGGCGATGCCCGCCACCGATGCATTGCCGCAGGCGGCGCCGTCGAACGGGGCGTCGCCGCCGAAGTCCGCGCCCACCGGCGCGCCCGAAGCGCCGACGCTGCCGGCACCGCCCGGAGAGTCGCCCGCCGGCATGGTCTGGATTCCCGGCGGTGAGTTCACCATGGGCACGGATTCACCGAACGCGTACCCGCAGGAGCGGCCGGCGCATCGCGTGCGCGTGGACGGCTTCTGGATCGACGCGACGGAAGTCACGAACGAGCAGTTCAAGGCGTTCGTCGAGGCGACCGGCTTCGTGACCATGGCGGAGAAGGCGCCCGATTGGGAACAGCTCAAGCAGCAGGTCCCACCGGAAACACCGAAGCCGCCCGATGAGTTGCTCGTGGCGGGCTCGGTCGTCTTTCGCGCGCCGTCGCGCGTGACGAATCTCGACGATGTCTCGCAGTGGTGGTCGTGGGTGCCGGGCGCGAACTGGCGTCATCCGGAAGGACCGGGCAGCGATCTCGAGGGTCGATGGAATCACCCGGTGGTGCACATTGCGTGGCCCGATGCCGTCGCCTACGCGCAGTGGGCCGGCAAGCGGCTGCCGACCGAGGCGGAGTGGGAGTTCGCGGGGCGCGGAGGGCTCGACGGCAAGGAGTTCGGATGGGGCGACGAGGCGCATCCGGACGGGAAGCACATGGCCAACATCTGGCAGGGGCGCTTTCCGATCGACAACGCGAAGGCCGACGGATTCTCCGCGACTGCGCCGGTGAAGAGTTTTCCCGCCAACGCCTTTGGCGCCTACGACATGATGGGCAATGTGTGGGAGTGGTGCGCTGACTGGTATGACGCGGCCGCCTATCCCGAAGCGGCGTCGAAGGGCGTCTGCCACAACCCGCGCGGGCCGGCCGCGTCGAGCGACGCATCGCGGCCGCACGCACAGCAGCGCGTCATTCGAGGCGGGTCGTTCCTCTGCGCCGACAACTACTGCCGCAACTACCGGCCGAGCGCGCGGCGAGGCGAGGATTGGGACACCGGCATGTCGCACCTGGGGTTTCGCTGCGTGAAGGATGCGGCGAGGGCGACGGCTTCGCCGGATCCGCGCGCGCCGGACGCGCGCGTGGCGCCGCGGCCGACCAAGCAATCAGGCGGATGACTTCGGCCCGGGCGCGTCGCCCTCGGCTTCCACTTTGGGCGCGCTCGAGTAGCGGTCGCGCACCTTGCGGAAGTTCGACTCCATTCGCTCGAATGCGGCGACGACCTCGGGATCGAACTGCGTGCCTGCGCCCTCGCGGAGCAGCTGGGCGGCCTTCTCGTGCGGCATGGCGGGCTTGTAGACGCGCTCGCTCGTGAGCGCGTCGTAGACATCGGCCACGGACACGATGCGAGCCGCAAGCGGAATCCGATCGTCGGCAAGTCCGTTGGGATAGCCCTTGCCGTCCCATCGCTCATGATGACACGCGGCGACGTCGGCGCTCATCTCGAGCAGCCGATCACCGCCGCCGCGCCGCAGGATCGCGTCGAGCGCGCGGTATCCGAGGTCCGGATGACGCTCGATCACCTTGCGCTCGGCGTCGTCGAGACGCCCGGGTTTCAGCAGGACGGCGTCGGGAATGCCCACCTTGCCGATGTCGTGCATCGAACTTGCGAGCGTGAGGCGGTCGACCCACGCACCGTCGATCTCCGGATGCTTTTCGCGCAACGGAACGCAGAGCAACTGGCAGTACGCGCTGATGCGATCGAGGTGAGCTCCCGTGTCGCTGTCTCGATACTCCGCGAGCTTCGCGAGTCCGAAGATGAGCGTGTTCCGCGCGACCACTTCGAGCCGTCGTCGGGCCGTCTGTTCGTGCAGCGAGGAGCGGACCCAACGACGCACTTCTCCAGCCACGAGCGCGCAGGCGATGCCGACGAGCAGGATCATCACCGCGTGCATGAAGTGGAAGATGGGATTGAACGGTGCGACGCGCGCCGCCTCTTCGGCCGACTGCGGCGGGAACGAACGCAGGTACCACCAGGTGAATCCGACGATGCCCGCGTACCCGGCGGCGCCGATCAATCCGGTGAGCACGCACAGCAGGGGCCGCAGTCGCAGCACCGCAAGGGCGCAGACCACCGCGTAGAAGAAGATCGCCGGCGGCGTGATCGCCGAGCCGACCGATTCGGTCGCCGTGCGCTGGAGCACGAGAATGGCCGCGGTCGGCGCAAGCGCCTCGACCACCGCCGTTCCGTACCAGACGAAGTCGTCGACGAGGCGCCCCTGCGAATCCGCGCGCCGAGCCGCGGCGAGCGCAAAGAACTCGACCGCTGCGACCACTCCCACCACGCCGAGCATCGAAACGAGCGCCCAACCGCTCAGGGACGTGTCGCCGCCCAGGTCGCGCAGAATGCCCAGCACCGCGACGATCAGCAGCATGCCCAGCATCACGAGCGCGCGATGCTCCTCGCTGCGTTGGATGGTGCGCCGGAACTCGAGCGTGTCCTGCGAAAGGTCGTGCATGCGCCAGGGATCCGCCGACGAGCAGCCGGTCCGCGGCGAATGATACGGGAATGCTCGGGAAGAACGGATCGACGTCGCGGGATGGACGCGAGCGTCGGCGATCCTCTCTCGAGTGTGGACGCAAGTGCGCCGGATGGCGCTCGAGATCGAGGCGACGGTCATGCAACGGCGCCACGCGTTGTGGCACGCGCACGAACTCGTCGTCGACTCGCCGGGAAGCTGGTGCCTGCATTGCGGCCGCACGCTTGCGGTTCGGGCGGCGCCGCCGTCCGCGATCTGCGACTCATGCCGCATCGCGCCGCCGTCGGCGATTCTCCCGTGGCCGCTCGTGCGACTGGGCGAATACCGGGGCGAGCTGCGGGATGCGGTGCTCGAACTCAAGAGTGGAACCGACGAGCGGCTCGTCGAGGTGGTGGCCGCGCGCCTTGCGGCGCAATGGCGGGATGTGGGCGCGGCGATCGTGCGGACGAGCGGCGGTCCCGGGCCTGCCGTCGGCGCCGGTGCTCGCGCTGGTGCGGGCGAGGTTTCCCTCGGCGTGCAGCCGATTCCAATGCCGTTTCTTCGACGGTTGGAGCGAGGTCACGATCATGGAAGATCGCTCGCTCGCGCGTTCGCCAAGGCGCTTGGCGCACGCCCGCTTCGACTGCTTCGGCAGAGATGGGGCACGCCGCAATCTCGAAGAGATGGGGCCGGCCGGCGCGACGAGTCGTCGCGGGCCCGTTTCCGGGTTCGGCGAGCGTGTTCGCCAGGTGCCGCCGGAGTGATCGGCGTGCTGCTTGTGGACGACGTCTGTACGACCGGAAGAACGCTGATCGATGCAGCAGCGGCGCTCCGTTCCCAGGGATGCCGAGTCGTCGGCGCCGCCGTGATCGCGGTCTCCCACGACGAGCCCGGCGTCGGGCCGGGAAGGGCGGGCGATGACCTCCCGTCGCCAGTCCGGAACGCCAGTGCCGGCAATGGCTTGGAGTCGGGAGAGGGAGGGCCTCGCAGAGCGTCCCCGCGGTCTGGGACCGACTCGATCGCGGCCTCGGCATCCGGGGAAGATGCGATTTCCGCAGCTTCGGCACGGCACCTCGACGATCCGGTGCAAGGCAGCGGAATGCCCGGCACGGGCCCCGACTTGACACTTTCCCGGATCCCGGTATCTTTACCCCTCCGCCTCTGGCTTCCAGTGGCGGGGTTGTCCTGCCGCCTTCGCTGACCGATTCTCACGGGTCCGTCACCGTGGGCCGCAGTCATCTTTGACAAGTGAACAGTTGGGAACGCCGCGAGGATGTGGCGGCTCGCTGCGGGACTCACGGTCCTGCATCGAGCCGAAAGTCGACGACTGTCACAGCAGTCGTCACCAACATCCTCCGTGATGCCAGAAATGGTCAGTTCTGCGAGTCCATGTCATCCGATTCGTCGGGTGGGCATGGGATGTTGGAAATGCCGGTGGTACTAGCCGACCACCGGTGCCGCGTGCAGACGCGGCAAGACCGGCCCGAATCACTTCGAAGGTGCACTGCGGTGCACCGCTCGTCCGTCAACGGCCGAGGCGAACGGATCGGGTCGCCAGAGATCTTTCGAAGCGAACACGGAAGCAATTCCGTGCTGCAACGAACTCAATTGAAGAGTTTGATCCTGGCTCAGATTGAACGCTGGCGGCATGGCTAAAACATGCAAGTCGAACGCCTGGAGCAATCCAGGAGTGGCGAAAGGGCGAGGAATAGATTCCTACGTGCCCCAAGGTCGGGGATACCTCGGAGAAATCCGAATCAATACCCGATGTGATCGTGAGATCAAAGGCTTGCTGCCTTGGGAGCGGGGAATCTCCTATCAGCTAGTTGGTGAGGTAATGGCTCACCAAGGCGAAGACGGGTAGCGGGTGTGAGAGCACGGCCCGCCGCATCGAGACTGAGACACTGCTCGGACTCCTACGGGAGGCTGCAGTAACGAATCTTCCGCAATGCGCGAAAGCGTGACGGGGCAATGCCGCGTGGTGGATGAAGCCCTTCGGGGTGTAAACACCTGTCAGGGTTTCGGAACACAATGACCAGACCCAAAGGAAGAGCCGGCTAACTCTGTGCCAGCAGCCGCGGTAATACAGAGGGCTCGAGCGTTAATCGGAATCACTGGGCTTAAAGCGTGCGTAGGCGGGTGCGTAGGCACCTTGTGAAATACCTCGGCTCAACCGAGGAATTGCTTGGTGAACCATGCACCTTGAGGCAGGTAGGGGTGGCTGGAACGATAGGTGGAGCGGTGAAATGCGTAGATATCTATCGGAACGCCAAAGGAGAAGTCAGGCCACTGGGCCTGTCCTGACGCTGAGGCACGAAAGCGTGGGGAGCAAACGGGATTAGATACCCCGGTAGTCCACGCCGTAAACGATGCGCACTAGGTCGGGGAGCTTTCACGGCCTCCCGGCCGAAGCAAAAGTGTTGAGTGCGCCGCCTGGGGAGTACGGTCGCAAGGCTAAAACTCAAAGGAATTGACGGGGGCTCACACAAGCGGTGGAGCATGTGGCTCAATTCGAAGCAACGCGAAGAACCTTACCTGGGTTTGA
>VGXK01000173.1 GCA_016873355.1 Phycisphaerae bacterium
GAAGGCGCCGCCGGCGATGAGGGACTCGATGGCGGCGATGAGCGGGGCGGGGGGACGATCGTCGGTCGAGGCCGGAACCACGCTCCGCACCAGCGCCGCGGTCGCCTCGACGCGGGCGCCGCTCGTGAGCGGCCGATGGCGCTCGAGCGCCTCGGTCATGCAGAGCAGCTCGATCGCCACGACCGAGCGCGCCAGCGTGACCGCACGCTCGAACTGAAGCGCCGAGGTCGCGCCGAAGGAGTTGTAGTCCTCCATGCCCGCGCAGGTGGGAATGTTCGCCACGCACGCGGGCACGCAGAGCGTCTGGAGCTCGTTGCAGCAGGCGGCGGCCGCGTATTGCGCAATCATGAGTCCCGACTTGAGTCCGGGATCGTGCGCCAGATGCGGCGTGAGTCGCGTGAACGGATCCGCGCCGCCGAGCACCCAGGAGACGCGCCGCTCCGCGATTCCCGCCACGGGAACGATCGCGATCTTCGCCGCGTCGAAGGCGATCGCCAGCGGCATGCCGTGGAAGTTGCCGCCGGAGACCACCGAGCGCTCGAAGGCGTGGGCGCCGGCGCCGACGGATCGTCCGCCGCGCTCGCCGTCGGCGAAGACGAGCGGATTGTCGGTCACCGCTCCGAGCTCGCGCTCGACCACGCCGCGCACGAATCGAAGGGCGTCGAGCGCCGCGCCGAGCACCTGCGGCGAACAGCGAAGCGAATAGGGATCCTGCACGCGCGGATCGTTCTCGCGATGGCTCGGAATGATCTTCGAGCCCTCGAGCTCGCGCCGCAGCAGCGCCGCGACCTCGCTCGGGCCGGGCTGTCCACGCGCCGCGTGCAGCCGCTCGTCGAGGTACGAATCCGACGCGAGCGACGCCTCCATCGCGAGCGCGGCGCTCCGCACGGCGGCGCGAAAGATCCGCTCGGCGTCGAGCAGCGCGAGCCCCCCGATCGCGGACATCGCGTGCGTGCCGTTGATGAGCGCCAGGCCTTCCTTCGCCTCGAGTTCGAGCGGCGCGATGCCGCGGGCCTTGAGCGCGTGTCCCGCTCGCGTGCGCATGCCCACGAGCTCGGCGTCGCCCTCTCCCATCATGCCGAGCGCCACGTGCGCCAGCGGCGCGAGATCGCCCGAGGCGCCGACCGACCCGCGACTCGGCACGCACGGCAGCGCATCGGCCTCGAGCATGCGGCAGAGCTGCTCGACCACGATCGGCCGCACGCCGCTCAGGCCGCGCGCGAGGCTCGCGGCGAGCACCGCCATCATGGCGCGCACGGTGGCGGCGGGAAGCCTCTCGCCGACGCCGGAAGCGTGCGAGCGCACGAGGTTCCGCTGGAGCGAGCGAAGATCGTCGCGGCCGATGCGCACCTTGGCGAGCGATCCGAATCCGGTGTTGATGCCGTAGACGGCTTCGTCGCCGGCGGCGGCCCGCTCGACCACGGCGCGAGATGCGAGCATGCGGCGTTTCGCCGCCTCGCCGAGCGCCGGGACGGCGGCGCCCGCCGCGATCCGCGCGAGCGCTTCGAGGGGAAGCGGCGCTCCGTCGAGTTCGATTCGTTCCGGAGTCGACGACACGGGCCGGGATGGTAGCGAAGCCTCGCCGGCCCGCGACGCCCGAAGCGTCGCCGCGCTCGCTTGCCCGCGTCGACGCGCGGGCGTAGACCATGCGGCATGACGGCGATCGTGCTGCGCTGGATTCTGTTCGTCGGCGGTCTGCTCGCGGCGGGCGCCGCGGGATGGCTCGCGGTTCCGTGGCTCGCGTCGCCCCGCGGCGTGCCGGGACCCGGCGTGCTCGACGCGGCGGCGCCGACGGCGGCGGCGCTGGCGCTCGTCGCGGCGATCGTGGCCGCCACGATCGTCTCGATGATCGTGGCGAGGCTGCTCAATCCGGTCGTGGGACTCTTCACGCTCGGCGTCGGAATCGGAATCGCGTCTCTGCGAAGCGGCACGATCCGCGACGCCTGCTTCGACGGTCACTCGCTCGTGCCGCTCGGCGTGGAGAGCGTGATTCTCGGCGCGCTGCTCGCCGCGGCGTCGATCTCGATTCATCTCGTGTCGACGCCGATGAGCGCCGCGACGGGCGGATCGCGGAAGATCGGCGTGCGCGAGATCTTCTCGGCGCGATCGCTCCAGGTGGCGGCGATCGGGGCGGTGTCGATCGTCGGCTCGTGGTTGCTGCTCACGAGTTCGCTCAAGGGGCAGGCGGTCGGCGCCGCGATCGTTGGTGGCTTTCTCGCGGGCGCCGTCGGCAAGCGCGCGGCGCCCGATCAGGAGCCGGTGCTGCTCTTCGCCTCGCCCATCGTGATCATCGGGCTGGTGCAGATCGGGCTCGCGTGGACGATCGCCGATCCCGGCGCGGCCTTCGTGAAGGGATCGATTCCGAATCTCGTGGCGGTGATGCCGCTCGATCTCGCGGCCGGATCGCTCATCGGCGTGGCGCTCGGCGTGGGAATGTCGAGGCCGGCGCCCGCGGTGGCGGCGCCCGCATCCGCGGGCGAGTCGCCCTCGCTCGCGCCGGCGCGCGTCGCGCCCGCGTCGGCGGCGTCCGCGGCGCCGGCGGCGTGAGCGCCGCTCCTTATACTTCGCGCCGATGCCGCTGCTCGTCACGGGAACGATCGGAATCGATTCGCTGCATGCGCCCACCGGCCAGGCGGAGCGCGTGCTCGGTGGAAGCTGTGCGTATTTCGCGGTGGCGGCGAGCTTTCTCGCGCCGGTGCGCCTGGTCGGCGCCGTCGGCGGCGACTGGCCGCCGGAGCATCGGGCGCAGCTCGAGCGCTTCCGGAACATCTCGCTCGAAGGTCTCGAGACGCGGCCGTCGAGCCGCACCTTCGCCTGGGGCGGACGGTACCTGGACGACATGAATCGTCGCGAGACGCTCTTCACCGATCTCGGCGTGCTGGAAGAGGCGCCCCCGAGCGTGCCGCCCTCCTTCCGCGACAGTCGCTTCGTCTTCCTGGGCAACACGCATCCGGCAGTGCAGCTCGATCTGCTGCGGCAGTTCCCCAATCGCGCGATCGCCGTCTGCGACACGATGGATCTCTGGATCAACATTTCGCGCCCGGAGCTGATTCGTCTCTTCGAGGAGGTCGACGGCGTCGTGCTGAACGATCAGGAGGCGTCGCAGCTCACGGAGCAGCGGAACGCCGTGAGCGCGGGCCGCGCGATGCTCGATCTCGGCCCTTCGTTCGTGGTGGTGAAGAAGGGCGAGCATGGCGCGGTGCTCGTGCATCGGGACGGAATCGCCACGATCCCCGCGTTTCCGTCGGCGTCGCACCAGGTGGTCGATCCGACGGGCGCCGGCGACACCTTCGCCGGAGGACTCATGGGGCACATCGCCTCGACGGGGCGACACGACTTCGAGTCGCTGCATGCGGGATTGGCCTGGGGCACGGTGATGGCCAGCTTCACGATCGAGGCGTTCGGCCTCGAGCGGCTGCTGCGGCTCGATCGCGGACAGATCGACGATCGTTTGCGCGCGTTCCAGAGCGCGGCGAGGGTCGGATGAACCGGGCGCGCTCCACGCGTGCGCTTGCCGCCGCGCTGGCGCTCGTCGTCGGCGCGTCGAGCGCGGTCGCGTGGGATCGCTTCGAGAATCTGCCGGGCGCCGCCCGGGTCCGCAAGGCGCAGAGCGAGGCGGCGGGAATGTTCCGGGGCGGTCGAGGCGAAGTTCGCTTCGCACCCGACGGAAGCGCCGTGGCGTGGCGGGACGCGGATGTCTGGAACCGCATCGATCTCGGCGCGATCGCGGGGAACGCGGGCGCTGAAGTCGTCGTCGCCGAAATGGCCGAGGCGCCGGAGTGGCCGGCGTGGAGCGCGCCCGAACCGAAGTACGCGCCGGCGCCGCCGTCGCCGCCGGCGCCCGGACGCGGACTCCAGGCCCTGATCGCGAACGCGCCGGACGGCACGCGAGTCGCCAAGTTCGTGGACGGCAATGTCGTCATCACGACGCCCGAGGGCGACGAGCTGGTCACCACCGAGGGCGGCGGCGCCATCCGTTACGGCAACGCAAGCTGGGTCTACGGCGAGGAGCTCGATCAATCGACCGCCATGTGGTGGTCGCCGGACGGGCGATACCTGGCGTATTACCGCTTCGACGATTCGCCGGTGACTCCGGTGCCGATGCTCGTCGATCAGGCGAGCGTGCGCCCGCGCGTGGAGGAGCTTCCGTTTCCGAAACCGGGCGAGCCGAATCCGATCGCGGGTCTCGAGATCTTCGACACGCAGACGAAGAAGCGCGTGACGGTCGATGTCGGCAGCGACAAGGATCAGTACGTCTTCTGGGTGAAATGGACGCCGGACAGCTCGGCGCTCATGTTCAACCGGACGAATCGGCATCAGAACAAGCTCGAGGTGATGCTCGCCGATCCTGCGTCCGGCGCCAGCAAGCCGTTCATCACCGAAACGCAGGAGACCTGGCAGGAGAATCATCCCGGCATGCGCTTCCTCTCCGATGGACGGCGCCTGATCTGGGAGTCGGAGCAGAGCGGGTTTCGACAGTTCGAACTCTGGGATCTGGCGAACGGGAGGATTTCGCAGCTCTCGCAGGGCGATTTCCCCGTCGCGTCGATCGTGCGCGTGGACGAGGCGAACGGCAGGCTCTGGTACACGGCGTACGGAAGCGAGACGCGCATCAATCCGCAGCTCTTCGTCGCGAATCTCGACGGAACGGGCGTGCGCCGGCTCACGCCGAGGGACCGACACTACTCGAACTTCACGATCTCGCCGGACGGTCGCTGGTTCACCGCGACCGAGCAGTTCGTGGACCAGGCGCCGGCGGTGCTGCTCTTCGACTGCGGCCCGAAGGGCGGCGGCGGAGCGAGCGGCGCGAGCGGCGCGGGCGCATCGACCGGCGCCGCGCGCGAAGTCGCCACGCTCCGGGAGCGCGACGCCGACGCATGGACGAATCGCGGCGCGCACGCGCCCGAGTTCTTCACCTGCATGGCGGCCGACGGCACGACGCCGCTCTACGGCATCCTGCACAAGCCGCGCGATTTCGATGCCGCGAAGAAGTATCCGCTGCTCATCGACGTCTACGGAGGTCCTGGCATCCAGACCGTGAGCACGCGCGCGGCGTCGCCGGACGCGCGCACCGAGTTCGGTCTGCTCATCGCCAAGGTCGACAACCGCGGCACGCCCGGTCGCGGCAAGGCATTCGAAGGCGCCACCTATCTCCGGCTCGGCGGACCCGACATCGACGATCAGGCGGCGGCGGCGAGATTCCTCGCCGAGCGGC
>VGXK01000174.1 GCA_016873355.1 Phycisphaerae bacterium
GAGCGCGGCATGCGCTTCGAGCAGAATCGCCTCCGCCTCCGCGAACTCGCCTCGACGCGCGAGCACGTCGCCGAGCAGCACCCGCGCGTGCGCGTGACGCAGGGCGAGCGAGCCGACCTCGTCGTTCGAGATCGCGAGCGTCTCCCGCGCCAGTCGCCCCGCTTCCTCGAGCGCGGCCCAGGCCTCCGGCGCCGGCTCGGTGACCGGCTCGGATTCGATCGCGGGGTCGGCGTCCGATCCTTGCGGCGCAATGGCGTCGCGTTCCGCCGTGCGAAGCCGCTGCACGATCACGCGCCCGATGCGGATGCGGCACTCGGCGCCCTGGAAGCTCTGGTCGCGCCCGATCGACTTGAAGAGGTCGAGCGCCCGGCGCAGCGTTCGCTCGCCCGGGTCGAGTTCGCCCGCCGAGACCTCGGCGCAACCGAGCAGCATGACGAACTCCGCGCCGCGCACGCTCTTGGCGCCGAAGATGGCGAGCGCCGCCGGCTCCCATTCGCGCAGGAGCGTCACGGACTTCTCGAATTGCTTGGTGTGTCCGTAGAGCCAGTCGAGATTCGCGACGATGCGGAGGTTGTCCGGATGCCGCTCGCCGTAGATCGATCGGCCAAGCTCGATCGCCTCCAGGTATCGTCGCTCCGAGTCGTCGAAGCGGCCCCGGAGGTGGAGCTCCGCCGCGAGGTGCATGAGCGTTCGATGCGTCTGCGGATGCCGGGGCCCGAGCATCTCGCGATCGAGCGCCAGCGCCTGCTCGAGCAGCTCGACGCCCTGCTTCCCGCCGTAGTTGAACGACTTGACGTCGAGCTGGACGCGCCTCGCCTGCGGATGATCGGCGCCCCAACGCGCCACGGCGTAGTCGATCGCCTGCTCCTGAAGCGCTGCCGTTCGCTCGGCGTCGCCGGTTCGCTGCGTCGTTCCCGACAGCATGATCAGGAGGGCGGGCAGCTGGTCCTGGGGATGTCGCGCGGAATCGTGGCGCGGCGGCATCCCGAACGATCGCAGAAGCGAAATGGCCTGCTCGAGTTGCGCCATCGATTTGATGTAGTCGCCGCCGATCACATGCAGCCGCCCGAGCACCGCGAGTGCGCGGGCGCGATCGGGATCGCTCGGCTCCGGCATCGAATCGAGAATCGCGACGGCGCGATCGACCTGCGCCTGCGCCTCGGCGATCCGGCCGAGCGCGAGATACGCCTCCGCGATCGTGACGCGCACCGACGCCTCGACATCGGGCGCGTTCGAGAGCGAGCCCGCCTCGATCTCGGCGATCGCGTCGTCGAGCGCCTCGACGACCGTTCGTTCGTTCCCCTGTCCGCGCTCGGGATTTGCCGACGCCAGGATGCGATGGAGCACGCCGTTGATCGATTCCGCGCGGAGGCGCTGCGACTCCTTGAGATCCCGTTCGCTCGCGGCCCGGCGCCACAGCGAGATCGAGACGATCGAGGAGCCGATCACGACGACGGCGAGCGTTGCGGCGATCGCCGCCACGAGCCGATGCCGGCGAAGGTGCTTGCCGAGCACGTATCGAATCGACGCGCGCTTCGCCTCGATGACTTCGCCGGCGAGATGGTGGCGAAGATCGCGCGCGAAATCCCCCGCCGACTGGTAGCGGCGCTCCGGCTCCTTCTCGAGCGACTTCAGCACGATCGTTTCGAGTTCGTCGTCGACCTCGGCGGCGAGATCGCTCGGAGCGCGCGGCTCGGCAACCTGGATGTTCCGGGTGATCTCGCCCACCGGGCCGGTTACGCGATACGGGAACTCGCCCGTCAGAAGCTGGTAGAGAACGACGCCGAGCGAATAGACGTCGCTTCGAAGGTCGACGCCTCCGCTCGCGCCGGCGACCTGCTCCGGCGACGCCCACGGAAGCGAGCCGAGGAACTGTCCCGTCTCGGTGACCGCGTGCGCGGCGGCGAGGTCGCTCGCATCGATGGTCGATCGCTTCGCGAGACCGAAATCGACGATGCGAGGCCGGCCCTGCGAATCGACGAGGATGTTGCCCGGCTTCAGATCTCGGTGGATCACGCCGTGCAGATGCGCGGCATGCACCGCGTCGCACACGTCGGCGAAGAGTCGAAGCGTCCGGCGCACGCCTTCGCGCGGGTTGCCGGGAGCGACCGCCGAATCTCGCGCCGACCCCGTCCCCGTCCACGAGCCCGCGCACGACGCGCTTGCGCGATCGAGGGGCGCACCGTCGATGTAGTCCATCGCCAGGAAGTCGCGGCCGTTCGCGCTGCCGGAGTCGATCACGCGCACGATGTTGGGGTGATCCAGCTCGCCGAGGATCTCGACCTCGCGCTCGAATCTCGCGCGCTCGGGACCGAGCGGCAGCGATCGCTCGCGGAGGATCTTGATCGCCACGGTGCGTCTCGTCGAGATCTGCACGGCGCGATACACCGCGCCCTGCCCGCCGCGATGGACGAGCCGTTCCAGCCGATACCCGGGAATCGAGTCGGCGGGATCGCCGGGCATCGCCCCTCCGTCGGTGGCGGATCCGGCGAGTGCGCAGGCGTTCGCGGCGGAGTCGGCGCCGCCGGCGCGGCTTGCCGTCGCCTGGGCCGCCTCCCATTGGCGGCGCGCCGAGTCGATCAGGCGACGATGGTCATCGATCACGATCGTCTCCCTGGCCACGGAGCGTCCGGGCGCGCCCGTGTCGCGCCTTGCCGTCCATGCGATGTCGACGACCGCTGGTTCACGCGGGATCGCTGAAGAACTTCGATTCCGTTCCGAGGTGCTCGCGAAGAGCGTCGTGCGCCCGGGCGCGAAGCATGTGGACGGCGCCCGCCGAGCGCCGCATGGCCGCCGCGACCTCCTCGATCGGCCGACCCTCGAGGTCGTAGAGCCGAACGACCGCCGCGTAATCCGTCGGCAGCCGCGACATCGCCCGTTCGAGCATCGACGCGCTCTCGGCGCGGCCCGCGACTCGGCTCGGCGTCGTGGTCGTGGCGCCGAGCAGCTCGAGCAGGCCGTTCATCGAATCGGCGCCGTCCGCGTGCACGCGCTGCCGAGGCTGCGGCAGCTTGCGGCGCCCGAGGCCGCGCACGGCGTCGAGCAGATTGTGCCGGGCGATCTGGAGCAGCCACGACTCGAACGACGCCGCGCGCGAAGGATCGAAGCGCCCGATCTGGAGGAACGCCTCGAGGTAGGTCACCTGCATGACGTCCTCCGCGTCGAGCTGGCCGCGCCACTGGCGATCGATCTCGAGTCGTCGCGTCACCTCGGGGCCATGGCGCTCGAGCAGCACCGAAAGCGCGTCTGCGCTTCCCTCCGTCGCCTCCCGAACGAGTGTCAACGCATCGGTCATGGAGCGTTCCTCTCCGCCGCTCGGGTCCGTTGGACCCCCCGACGCGGCAAGTCTACTGCCGCGATTGCGCGAAAAAATGCGCGCAGCGCGTGAATCCGGCCCCGCCTCCGACGCATGGCTCCCGACGCCTCTTCAGGAGAACCAATCATGCGTACCCAGCGTTCATCGTGCCTTCCCGCCTCGCTCTTCGGTGCCGCGACTGCGTTGATCGTGCTTGCATCGAGCGCGGCCGCAGGCGATTTCTGCTTCGATGTCACCCCCTACGAAGTGGCCGCTTCGCCGTCGTGCGTGGTCGCGTCGGACCTCGACGGCGACGGCGATCTCGATCTCGTCGTCGCGAACCATGAGGTCGGCACGGACACCATCTCCCTGCTCATGAACAACGGCGACGGCACGTTCGCGCCGGCGGTGCATGTCGCGGTGTCGGGTCGACCGTACTGGCTCGGCGTCGACGACCTCGACGGCGATCTCGATCCCGACGTCGTCGTGAGCGGATTCTTCGGCCATTCCGTCTCCGTGCTGCTCAACGACGGATTCGGCAACCTCGGCACGCCGACCGACATCTTCGTCGGCTTCTTCCCCACGATCCTCACGCTTGCACATCTCGACGCCGACGCCGATCTCGACATCGCCGTCGCGATCTCGGTCGACGTCACGGTCGCGGTGCTGAGCAACAACGGCGACGGCACCTTTGCGGAGCCGATCGCGTATCCCGTGTCGCTCAATCCCTACGGCGTGACCGCCGCCGATTTCGATAACGACGGCGCCGTCGACCTTGCCGTCGCGAACTACGACTCGAACAATCCGATCATCTCGCTGCTTCGCAACAACGGCGACGGCACCTTCGCCGACGACGGCGTCCTTGCGACGTCGGGCGCGCCCGTCGGAGTGGCGAGCCGCGACCTCAACGGCGATCTGCTGCCCGATCTCGTGGCGACGAACTACGGCGAGTTCGCGGAGCTCGACTCGCTTGAGGTCTTCATGAACGACGGAGCCGGCGGATTCGCCGCCGCGGCGCCGTACACCGTGGGCACCGGTCCATACTGGACCGAGCTCCGCGATCTCAACGACGACGGCGCGCCGGACATGGTGAGCGCGAACACCGGTCTCGCCTTCGACGGCACGCTCTCCATGCTGCTCAACAACGGCGACGGAACGTTCGGCGCGGCGCAGACCTACATCGCGGGACCGTCGCCCGGCTGCGTGACCGTCGGCGATCTCGACGGCAACTCGTCGCCCGAGCTCGTGACCGTCTCGTACGGCGACTTCTTCGTGTTCGTGCTCTTCAGTCAATACGCGGCGATCGTGAGCGATCCCGGCAACCAATCGCTCGTCGCGGGCGATCCCGCGATCTTCAGCGTGATCGCGGCGGGCGCAGGCCCCATCTCCTACCAGTGGCGATTGGACGGCGTCGATCTCCGCGATGACGGGCACTTCGCCGGCACCGAGACCGACACGCTCACGATCGACGCAGTCGGCGCCGCCGACGCGGGCGCCTACACCGTCGTCGTGACGAACGACTGCGGAAGCGTGGAGAGCGCCGCCGGAACGCTCACCGTGGTTCCCGGCTGCGACGACGACGCGGACTTCAACGACGACGGCGTCGTCGACGGCGACGATCTCGGAACGCTGCTCGGCGCCTGGGGACCGTGCCCGCCTCCGATCGGATCCGGCAAGTGCTGCATCGGCGACTTCGACTCCGACGGCGTCATCGACGGCTCCGACCTCGGAACCCTGCTCGGTCAGTGGGGATGATCGCTCGACGCTCACTCGCGCCGCTCGTTCGGAGGGCGCGCGCGGCCTCGAGCTCGAATCGAACGGACCGTTCTCACCGCGGCGCCTCGGCGAAAGCTGGGCGCCGCGGTGTTTCAGTAGCATGAGTCGATGGGCCTCGTCGTCGTCGTCGGCGCCGCCGT
>VGXK01000175.1 GCA_016873355.1 Phycisphaerae bacterium
TGGCGAGACGAGTGTGGCAAGGAGGGCGAAGCAGGCGGATCTTGAGGATCCGCCGATGGAGCCCGACGATGCCACACGAAGTCGCAGCCCGCCAGATCGCTACGAATGAGGAGGAACCGCTCTAGCAACGCGGCCTCACCGTCGCGCAGACGGTGAGGCCGGTGTAAGCGAATCGAAGCGCATGCCGCATTCGAGCCGGCATGCGATGGACGGAATCGGAATCAGCCGCCGCAGGTTCCCCACGCGGCGAGCACTTCGCCGAGATCGTCGCCGTCCACGACGCCGTTGAGATTGACATCGCCCTCGACGCACCAGCCGCCCTGGTTCCAGTTGCCGAGCACGGCCGAAAGGTCGATACCGTCCACCATGCCGTCGAAGCTGAGGTCGGCGTTGCAACCCGACGGAAGGCCGAGGCTCTTCACGACGAGTGTGGTGGTGAGCGTGACTGCCTCGCCCGAGGTGACGGTGAGGTTGTGATTCATGCCGAAGGACGACGCGTCGTCCGGACCGGGCTTGCTCGGCACCGGTGTGCCGAACTGGGTCGAGGTCTGCAGGGATCCGGAGCCGGTCTTGGTCATCTGGAACGGGCACGCGAAGAGAATGTGCTGCACCGTGTCATTGATGGTGGCCTGCCACACGGAGGTCGACCCGGGTGCGCACGTGACGCCGCCGCCGTTGGCGTCCGTCACCACGAGCACCGTCACCGATCCGCCGAAGAGCGTTCCACCGGGCAGAACCGGGCATGCTTGGAAGCTGAGCTGCGACTTCACCGAGCGAGGGACGCCGCTCGTGTTCGTGTACTTCGTCTGACCGGTGATCTTCGCCTGAGGATCGCTCAGCGCGTCGACGGTCTGGTTGATGTACACGACGACGCCGCTGACATCGGTGAACTCCAACGTGTACTTGAAGCGCCCATCCGGGAGCAGCACTCCGGGGATGTAGAAGTTCTTCAGTTCGAGGTCATCGATCGAGACGGACACGAGGGCCGATGGACTCAAGGTCGAGACCTGCGCTGCAACCGCGCTTGCGAGCAGTGATGGCGCAAGAAGACCCGCCCACGACACGACACGACGAGTTACCACAAATCCACCTCCCCACCCGGAGAACTCCGTCAACACGGCGCCGGTCACGCACCGGCGCCCCGTTCAACCGGACCCGGGAGCCGCCCGCACCGAGCTCGCTCCGGTCGAAGGTTCGAATCATCTCCCCAAAACCGGTCATCGTTCGCAAGGGGTAGGGCGATTGAAAATCCTTTTTTTGCCCGACTGTGACGGCGCTCGCGCCGACCTGTCACCGGTCGGACATGGGCAACCCCATTCCACGGCGATCCGGGCCGGAGGGCCGTGGCGGGTCCTGGGGGGGGTTCCGCCGCAGTTCGTCCAAGATAACTTCCACGGCCTTCTCCAACTGTGGATCGCGCCCACCGGCATCGAGGCCGCCGGCCATCTGTCCGGGATCGTCGATCACCTCGATGTCGGGGTCGACGCCGTGGCCTTCGATGCCCCAGGTTCCGTCGAGCTTGTAGAAGGCGAAGCGCGGCACGCTGATGCTTCCGCCGTCGATGAAGCGCGGATTGCCGCTGATGCCGACGAGTCCGCCCCAGGTGCGCGTGCCGATGAGCGGCCCGAGCTTGTGATGACGGAAGAGCCACGGGAACATGTCGCCGCCTGAGCCGGCGAGTCCGTTGATGAGCATCGCCTTCGGTCCGTGGTGCGCGCCGCGCGGCTGTTCCCAGTCGCGCTGATCTCGAATGGCCCAGTAGTTCGTGAGCGGACGATCGAGCAGCTCGATGAAGCGGTTCGGGATCTGACCGCCGCCGTTCCAGCGTTCGTCGACGATGAGACCGTGATGCTTGCGTGCGCCCTGGAACTGGCGCACGAGCTCCGTCTGTCCGTCGACGCCCGTGTTCGGAACATAGACGTAGCCGATGCGGCCGTCGGACTTCTCCTCCACGAACTGGCGGTTGCGCTCGATCCAGTTGCGGAATCGAAGCTCCGTTTCGCTGCCGAGACCGGTCACGACGACCGTGCGAGCCTTGTCGTCGTCGACGGGATTCTCGCCCACGCGCAGCGTCATCGGGCGACCCGAGAGACCGAGGAACGCCGACCACGGATCGCGCGCCGGATCGAGCGGCGTGCCGTTCACGGAGAGGATGAACTCGCCCTCCTTCACATCGATGCCGGGAGCGTCGAGCGGATTGCGGGCGTCCGCATCCCACGGTGCGCCGCGCACGATGCGCTTGATGCGGTAGGCGCTCGCGCCGTCCTTCTCGGCGATCTCGAAGTCGACGCCGAGCAGGCCGACGCCCGGGCCGCCCGGCGGACTCTCGACGTCGCCGGTTCCCTGCAGGTACGCGTGACCGACGTTCAGCTCGGAGATCATCTCGGCCAGGATGAAGTTGAGGTCCTCGCGGCTGTTGGCGAACTCGACGAGCGCGAGCGCCCGGTCTCGCTCGGCGGCCCAGTCCACCATGTGAAGACCCTCGTCGTAGAAGTAGTCGCGCATGATGCGGTAGCAGTCGTTGACGATCTGCCGCCATTCGACGCGCGGATCGACGAGCGTGTACATGGGCGAGGTCACGACCGCCTGCGACTTGCCGCCTGCCTTCGCATCCACGATGTTCGCGCTGCCGCCCATGCTCGGCACGAGCAGCTTCTTGCCGTCGGCGCTCACTTCGAAGCCGCGGCCCGAGCCCACCGACTTCTCCTCCTTCTTCTTGTCCGAGAGATCGAAGAGCTTGATGCCGGTGCCGTCATCCGCGGGCTCGGCGCCGCCGCGTCCGCGGCCACGGGCGCCCGCGTCGCCGAAGCGCACATAGAGCAACTGGTTCTGATCATTGACGCCGAGCGAGCCGAAGCGGCCGGCGCGGATCGGAAGCTGGATGGCGCGGAGCTCGATGCCGTCGAAGTCGATCTTGACTTCCTTGGGCGAATCCTTGGCGCCGCCCTTGCCCGCGCCGCGCCCGGGACCCTTCGCGGCGTCGTCGGACTTCTCGCCGTCCTTCTTCTCGCCGTTCTTGTCGTCCTCGTCGGGCTTCTTGTCCTCGTCCGGCTTCTTGTCCTCGTCCGGCTTCTTGTCTTCGTCCGGCTTCTTGTCTTCGTCCGGCTTCTTGTCCTCGTCGGGCTTCTTGTCTTCGTCCGGCTTCTTGTCTTCGTCCGGCTTCTTGTCTTCGTCCGGCTTCTTGTCCCCGTCGTCCTTCTTCTCCTCGTCCGGCTTCTTGTCGCCGTTCTGCTTCTCGTCGGGCTTCTTGTCCGCGTCCTTCTTCTCCTCCTTGGGCTTCTCCTCGTCGCTCTCGGGAAGCCACGGATCCTTCACGTCCTTGCGAAGCGGCGCGGCCATGAGCACGTTCGAGCTCGTGTAGATCCACGAGTCGTCGAAGTCGCCGTACTGCGGCTGGAAGCTGCGATTGCTCGAGAAGAAGAGCCAGTCCCCGTTGCGGCTGAAGACGGGCGAGTCGTCGTTGAAGATGCCGCTCGTCAGGCGATGTTTCTGGCCGGTCGCGATCTCGTAGACCCAGATCGAGCTGTTGTCGTTGTCCGCGTCGCTGCGCGAGTAGGTGATCCAGCGACTGTCGGCGCTGAACTCCGGTCGCGGCGATCCGCCGCGCGGCTCGCGATCGACTTCCACCATCGCTCCGTCCTCGACCGTCACGAGCCGCAGCACGCCCGCGCGGTCGTTGAAGGCGATGAGCTTGGAATCGGGGCTCCACCAGATGCCGGTGCGGAAGGTTCCCACTTCGGTGGTGAGCTGCTTGCGCTCGCCGCTTCCATCCGCGGCGATGAGCATGAGCTGGTACTCGCCGGTCGAGTCGTCGAAGAAGGCGACCCACTTTCCGTCGGGACTCCAGGTGGGCGTGCGCTCGGCGACGCCGTTCGTGCGCGTGAGCGCGCGCGGCGAGCCGTTCTCCGCCGGAAGCGTCCAGAGATCTCCTCGCGCCTCGACCGCCACGCGCTTGCCGGTGGGAGAGATCGACCAGCCGCCGATGCGGCGCGAGAGATCCTCGTTGCGAGGCGCCACGCGCGGGCGATTGCCCGGCACCTGCACGGAGACCTCCTTCGTCGTGCGCGAGCCGAGGTCGAGCAGCATCAGCTTGTCGCCGAGCTGGAAGACGATCTCGCCGGGGCCGCCGTCGTCGGGACCGATCGCCGGCCACTTGACGTCGAAATCCTCGAATTTCGTGATCGCCTCGCGTCGGCCGCTCTTGGGGTCGTAGCGCCAGATGTTGAGTCGATGCGTCGGCCCCTCGTCGCTCATGTAGTAGAGGTCGTCGCCGTGCCACATGGGAATGCTGTCGAGGCCCTCCCACTCGGTGACGCGTCGGCTTTCGCCCGACTCGAGGTTGTAGAGCCAGACGTCCGTGGCCATGCCGCCGCGATAGCGCTTCCAGGTTCGGTTGTCGATCGAGTGCGGCGTGTACGCGAGCCACTTGCCGTCGCGGCTGATGGCGCCGTTCATGCCGTAGGGAACCGGAAGCTGCGTCGGCAATCCGCCGTCGGACGCAACTCGATAGAGCTGCGACGAGCGCGTGAGGCCGCCCATGTCGGCGCTCGAGAAGACGAGCGACTTTCCGTCGGGTGCCCAGTCGCAGAGGATCTCGCCGGTCGGGTGATGGGTCACGCGCTTGGGAATGCCGCCGCCCGGCTGGAGCAGGTAGAGATCGCGTCCGCCTTCGTAGGAGCCGATGAACGCCACCTGCGTCGAATCGGGCGAGAAGCGCGGGAAGACCTCGGCGCCGGCGCCGCTCGTGAGCGGTCGCGCCATGCCGCCCGTCTTCGGCACCACCCAGAGATCGTTCGCGAAGAGGAAGACGATCGAATCGGCGCCGACGTCGGGATAGCGCAGCAGGCGCGCGTCGGGAATGGTGGTCGGTTCCTGCTTCGCCGCCGATGCTGGCGCAGCGGCGGAAAGGGGCGAGATGGCAAGGGCGCCGAAGAGAACGATGCCGAGGGCGGCCGGAGCGGCCGCAGTGCGTGGACTCATGGTCGGCTTGATACCACGGGAGGCCCGGAATGGTTGACGGTTCCCGGGACGGGAGCGAGGAAAGCACGGATCCGCGCCTCGTTCGCCGCCGAGATCAAGGCGTCGGCGGCGGTGGAGGCCGGGCCTAGAGCGGTGACGACTCAGGCGTAGCGAGCTGGCGTTGGCGAGACGAGTGTGGCAAGGAGGGCGAAGCAGGCGGATCTAGAGCGGTGACGACTCAGGCGTGG
>VGXK01000176.1 GCA_016873355.1 Phycisphaerae bacterium
GCTGCTTCATGTCGCGCAGCGCGCGCTTGATCGGGAAGCGCCGGATCGTCGGCGCTGCGCGGTGTGGATCGGTCGCGCGTGCCATCCGCCGGCGCGGGCGCTCGTGCGAGGTCTCCGCGGCGTGGTGAACGGTCGTCGTCCGGTTCCGGATCCCGCGCTGCTCGAGCGTTCGATCCTGGTCGACGCCGAGACGCCGCAGGAGCGCGCATGGGCGATCGAGCAGGCGGCTCGATGTCCCGGCGTCTTCCTCGTCGTCGGCGACGGGGCCGGGTTCGATTCGGCGCTCTCGCGCCGCGTGCAGCTTGCGGCGCAGGGGTGCTCGCTCGTGCTCGTGTCGCGACTCGATCGGGAGCGCTCCGCGCTCTCGGTGGCCATGACGCGATGGCTCGTGCTGCCGCAATCGTGCGGCGCCGGCGAAGCGGGGCGAGTGGCGGCGTGGATCGACGGCGCGTCGCCCGGCTCGGCGCCGCCGGTCGAATGGCCGCCTCCCGCGAGATGGCGCGTGATCCTCCTTCGATCGAAGCAGGCCTCCGCCGCGTCGACGGCGCAGGATCACGGTCCCGTCGGCGCCGACTCGAAATCACCTCCGGGTCCGATCGGCACCGCCACGAAGCGCGGCCAGTAGAGGCGCTTCGTTCCCTCTGGCGACACGAGTTCCGCGAAGTCGAAACTGTTCGACGCGTAGGTCACGAGCAGATCGTGCTCGCCTGCAGCGACGAGCTCCGGATGCGCCTTCGCCGCGTACACGAACGGTTTCGGCAGATCGCATTCCGGGGGTCGGAAGACGATCGTCGGCTCGCTCCACGGGCCCGTGAGTTTCGGCGCGGTGCGCACGCCGATCGTCGAGGCGCCGAATCCGTAGCTCGCCACGTGCACGAACGAATCGGCGCGCGGCTCCCAGTGGATGGAGCACTCGGCGCCCGCGTCGTCGATCACGAAGGCGGGACCCTCAGCACCGAGCGTGTCGGCGGGCACCCAGCCGCGCGATTCGCCGGCCCACCACTGCTCGCCGTCGAGCGAACCCTTCGCGAGCGTCGCCGCCGGATAGCGCACGAGCGCACCGGCGTGCACGCCGTACTGCTTCGTGGCCAATCCGACCACGAACTCGCCCTCGCGCACCACGGCAAGCGCCGGCACCGCGTCGAATGGATCCTTCGGCGCGTCGACGATCCGCATCGACCAGCGATCGACGGGATCGTCGGGATTGTCGATCACGGCGAGCGCGCGGCCGGCCGCGTCGAAGCCGAGTCCCACGCCCGGCGTCGAGACGATGCCGAAGAGGAAGATGACGAGCGGTCCGTTCTCGAAGCGAACGCCGTGACCGGGCCAGAAGAAGCGCTCGCCCGCGTTCGGAAAGAACGAGTCCGGCTCCCCGCGCCCGTTTCGACCCCAGTGGAACGAGATGCGGGCGCTGCGCGGATCGCGGCCCTCCTGGATCGCGATCGTGTTGCGCGGCATGCGCGATTCTGTGCGCCGAAGCGAGTCGCTCGTGGCCACGAAGGTGTCGCCGAAGAGCCAGAGAATGCGGTCGCTCGAGAGCGGGATCGTGAGCGCCGCGTCCGCGCCGAGCCAGCGCGGCTCGCGGTGGAAGAGCGCATCGAGCTCGGGAACGGATCGCGCGTGCGAGGCGCCGATCTCCGCCGATCTCGTCGAGTTTCGATCCGCGCAGGAATGGATCGCCGACATCGAGCCGAGCAGGGCGGCCAGCACCAGCCTTCGGCCTTGCGTCACGCCGTCGCTCCGGTCGAGGGCACGAGGCGCAGCTCCGCGTTCGAAGGCGTCCAGTGCGACATCATGATGCGGCGGCGCGGCTTCTCGAGCATCGTCCGCGGTGATCGAGCGTCGTTCTCGAGGGCCGGTGACATTCGCTGCGCTCTCAAGTGATCAGGGACGGGCGCTCGGGGCCGCGTTCGGATCGGGCGCGGACGGAGCCGCCGACGGACTCGGCGCGGGACTCGGCGCCGGCGCTGCCGTCGCTCGATTCGGCGCGGCTCGCGTCGCAGCCGGCCGCCACGCCGGATACCTCGCGCCGTTCGCCGCGATCTCACGGCGCGAGCGTCCCTGGTCGTCGACCACGAGGATCTCCGCGCCCCGCTCCGTTTCGATCCCGACGGCGAGCCGACGCCCGTCGGGCGCCCAGCTCGGCGGCGCAAGCGCGCGTCCCTCGAACGACGCGATCGCCGTGTTCTCGCCCCCGTCGAGCGACAGCACTCGCAGCGCCGTCGTTCCCTGCAGCTCCGTGAAGTACGCGATGCGGCGACCGTCCGGCGACCACGCCGGATCGTGCGCGCCCCCGGGATCGCTCGTCAGGCGATGCTCGCCGGAGCCGTCGGACGAGATCGTGCAGAGGCAGGCCGCGCCGTCCCTGCGGGCCACGAAGAGCACTCGGCGGCCGTCGGGCGAGAACGACGGCGAGGAGCCGCGAACGAGCGTCGTCGTCGCGCCGCGCGAGAGGTCGAGTCGCTCGATCTCGCGTCGATCGTCGTGCAGCACCAGGAAGACGAGCCGCGAGCCGTCGGCGGACCACGACGGAGCCTGGTCCCGGTGCGCGCGCTCCGTCACGCGGCGCTGATTCGAACCGTCCGCGTTCATCAGATGAACGCCCTCGGGATCATCGCGGACGAACGCGATGAGCGAGCCGTCGGGCGAGGGCGCCGGCGATCGACAACCTCCGCTCGCGACCCTTGTGAGATTGACCGCATCGCCTCCGTCGACCGGCACCGACCAGATGTCCCACCCGATGTCGGAGTGATTCCAGTAGAGCACGCGCGAGCCGTCCGGCGTCCAGGTCACCGGCCGTTCGGTCTCGTGGCGAAGCGTCTCGGTCAGCGCACGCTCGGCCGATCCGTTCGCGTCGACGATCATCACTCGTCCGCGTCGCATGAACGCGATCTCGTCCGACGGCGCAGGGCGAGGCTCGCACGCGGGCGCACAGGAGAGCAGGCACGACGCAAGCACGCACCTCCGAACTCGTCCTCGAAGCATGTCGCCTCCTCGGCCGACGCGGCTGCGATCGTTCACACGCCTTTGAACGCAGCATGGTAGTGGACGGTGCCTGAGACTCCGTGCAGCGCTCGCGGTGCGAGCTCGAGCACCATGAACACCTCCGGCGGCGCGTCGAATTCGCACCCGATGCCGAATCGATGCGACGGCGCGAACCCGAAGCGCGGATAGAAACTCGGATGTCCCAACACGACCACCGCCTCGGTGCCGATCGCGGCGCACGCATCGATCCCGGCGCGCACGAGCGCTGAGCCGATGCCGCGCCGTTGATGCGAAGGAGCAACCGCCATGGGCCCGAGACCCATGAGTCGAAGGCGCGGCTGGCCATCGAGCGTCGCCGGCGTAAAGAGAATGTGGCCGACGACGATCTCGTTCTCCGCGCCCACGAGCGACACGATCGGCGTCGACTCGCATCGAAGCGTGTCGACGAGATCCGCTTCCGCGGGCGAGGCGAACGCGGCCTCGTTCACGGCGCGAATCGCCGCGAGGTCGCTCGGCAGCTCTGCTCGGATCCGCGTGCTCAATTGCCCTGCAGACGAATGTCGCGCGAGAATTCCCAAGCGCCGCTCGGCGCGCGGGAGAGTTCCACCAGCACGGTGTTCGGACTCGCCGCGGCCCTTCGCCGGTGCTCGGCCGTGATCAAGGGGTCGCCTTCGAACCAGATCTCCATGGAGCGAAGGTGATGCGCCGGCGCCACGACCTCGAGATGGAGGTGGGCGGGATCGGTGCCGCTCGGATACGCACCCGGGCGCACGGTCGTCACGCGGAAGGAACCGTCGTCCGCCGAGACCGCCACGCCTCGAATGCGCGGCACGCGCGTCGGCGAATCGGGCGGGTTGTAGAGCCCGTTGCGATCGGCGTTGTATGCAATCACGGCGGCCTTCGAGAGCGGCATGCCTCGGTCGTCGAGCACGCGGCCCCGAATCGTCAGTCGCTCGCCGGGTTCGTGCGGCTCGCAGATCGTGATCCGGGACGAATCCGGGTCGGAGGGGGCGCGCGCATCGGTGATGGAGGGCGGATCGTCGCACGCCGCGGTCAACGCGAACAGCGAGATCAGGGCAAGCACGCAGGGAAGTTGCTTCATGTCTCCTCCTTCGCAGCGCGATGCGCCGCAAGGCGATCGGTCAGCGGGGCGTCAGCGACTCGCGGAAGTAGACCACATGCTCGCCTCATGGATCGCTCACCTCACGCGGTCGACGCGACGATCGGTTCGCAACGCACGTCCGACTTCACCGAGTTGGCGATGAAGCACTGCTCGTGCGCGGCATGATGCATCGCCGCCAGATCGGCGGGCGACGGCTGTTGCGGTCCCGCGAACCGTACATCCGGGTGAAGCGTTACGCGCGTGATCGAAGACCTGCCATTGGCGTCCTTGCCAAGCTCACCCAGCGCGTCGTCTCGATAGGACTCGACGACGAAACCGCGCTTGGCCGCCAGAGCAAGAAACCAGAGCATGTGACAACTGGACAAGCTTGCAACAAACGCTTCCTCCGGGTCGACGGCGTGCTCGACGGACAGCGGCACGGGAACGACGCTTGGCGAAGAGGACGCAGGCACTTCCACGCCGCCGTCGAAGTGCCATCGGTGAGCGCGGCTGTAACGGTTGTCGGTGAATGCGGCTCCGTCCCGAGTCCAGCTCACCGTCGCCTTGTGCGTGCCCACCGGGTCCTCCCTTGGCCGAATCATCGTCCATAGCGACGACGCGTCGTCGCGATGGAGCCGTTGACAATCTTCTCCAGCACCGACATGTCCACGTCGGCGATTCGTCGGATGTACAGGCAGACCTTGCCCATGCTGTGCTTGCCGAGTTTCGACAGCAGGGCTTGCTGCGTGGCTCCTTCGACATCCACATACAGCACCAGGTCTCGGCCGCGGATGGCGAAGCCCGCCAGCGGCGCGACTCCGGTACGCCCGCTCTCATAGGTGTAGCGGTAGGAGTCGTATCCGACGATGCTCGGCCCCCACATCTTCGGCGGCTTGCGAGTGATCCTTCGGAACATGGCCATGAGCTGCTTGCAATCCTTGCGCTGCTGCTCATTGGCCCTTGAGGCGATGTAGTCCGCAATACTCGCGCCGGTGAATGTGGTCTTGCCTTCAGCCATTTGAAGCATCGTGGAAGTGGTGATTCGCGATCACGAGCTGCATGAATCTACATGAAACGCGATGCCGCCGTGCCGGCGCCCGATGGCGACGCTTCGA
>VGXK01000177.1 GCA_016873355.1 Phycisphaerae bacterium
AGGCGGTCCGGCGACGGCGCCGGCGAAGGAAGGGACCGACGCCGCCGCCGCACTGCGCGACTCCGGCGCGCACGCGGCGGCGAGCGCCGCGGCGCCCGCGGCACCAGAGCCCCGACGCGTTCACCTGCTGGCCAAGGAATTCGGCATCAGCAGCAAGGATCTGCTCGCGGCGCTCCGCGAGCGCGAGAGCGAGTCGATGCCGCTCGACGCCAAGAGCCACATGTCGCTGCTTTCGCCGGCATGGGTGGCGATCGCGCAGCGGATCTACGCGCCCGAAACGCTTGCGAGCGATGCGGCGGATTCCCCCGACTCCGCGCGATCGCAGCAGGATCGGAATCGAGCCGACGACTCGGATCGCGAGTCGACCGGCGAAGGCGATCGTGAAGGCGGCGGCGAGGGCGGCGAGGGCGGCGAAGGCGGCGGACGCCGACGGCGACGACGACGGCGAGGCCGTCGCGGCAGAGGAGGCCAAGGCGGACAGGGCGGGCACGGCGCGTCATCCGCCGACGGCGCTCGGCGCGGCGACGGCTCCACGGGTGGACATGGCTCGCGCTCCGCACACGGAGGCGGCTCGACGGGCGGATCCGGCGGCGAGCGCTCCTCGTCGCATCCGCACGGCTCGACCGACGCATCCGGCGGGGATGGCGAAGGCGGGCGACGCAAGCGCCGACGCAGACGACGAGGTCGCGGCGGTCGAGGCGGCGAAGGAGGCGGTGACGGCGGCGGCGGCGCAGGCAACGGCGGCGCCGATTCCGGCGCGAATCGGCGGAGCGATCGAACCGAGCCGTCCGGTCAGGCCCCGAAGGCGGCGGCGCCGGCGGCGGCATCCGCACCGGCGCGTCCGCGCGGACTCTACGGCGCCGCGGTGCGACGCCTCGGAGGTCCCGTGAAGTACGACGATCGATAGGCACGCAATGCCCAGCGCTCCAACGGAACGGCGACTCATCCTTCTCGGCGCCACCGGCTCGATCGGCCGGAGCACGCTCGACGTCGTTCGGCATCTGAACGCCTCCGCGAGACATCGCTTCCGCGTGGTGGGCATGGCGGCCGGCCGCAACGCCTCCGAGCTCGCCGCCGTGGCGTCGGAGTTCCGTTGCGACGCGGTGGCGCTCGCCGGCGAGGGCCCCGCGGAATGGCCGACGCCGGCGCCGTCCGAGCGATTCCACGGGCCCGACGCGGCGCTCGAACTCGTCGAGCGCGTGGCGCGCCCGGGCGATCTCGTGATGGCGGCCATGGTCGGATTCGCGGGACTCGCGCCGACGCTCCGCGCGATCGAGAAGGGCTGCACGATCGCGCTGGCGAACAAGGAAACGCTCGTGGCGGCGGGCTCGCTCGTGAACGAAGCGCTCGCGCGGCACCGCACGAGGCTCATTCCCGTCGACAGCGAGCACAGCGCGATCACGCAGTGCCTGCAGGACGCCGGCGCGCGAGCGATCCGACGCATCGTGCTCACCGCGAGCGGCGGTCCCTTCCGCACCTGGCCGATCGAGCGCATGCGCTCCGCGCCGCCGGAAGAGGCGCTGCGGCATCCCACCTGGTCGATGGGCGCCAAGAACACGATCGACAGCGCCACGATGATGAACAAGGCGCTCGAGGTGATCGAGGCGCACTGGCTCTTCGGTCTTCCCGCCGAGCGCATCGAGGCGATCATCCACCCGCAGTCGATCGTGCACGGCTTCGTCGAGTTCGACGATTGCTCGGTGCTGGCGCAGCTCTCGCCGCCCGACATGCGTCTTCCCATCCAGTACGCGCTGACCTGGCCGGAGCGCGTCGAGGGTCGCACGGCGGCGCTTGACTTCGACGCGCTGCGCTCGCTCGTCTTCGAACCGGTCGACGGCGAGCGCTTCCCGGCGATCGAACTCGCCCATCGCGTGGTGCGCGACGGCGGTTCGAGCGGCGCCATCTTCAACGCCGCGAACGAGGAGGCGGTGGCGGCCTACCTTCGGCGCGAGATTCCGTTCGGGTCCATCTCGACGCTCGTGCGCGCCGCGCTCGACTCGCTGCCGGCCGAACCGGTCAGGACCTTCGAGCAGGTCTCGGCCGCGGACGCCGCGTCGCGAGCGTTCGTGCGCGAGCGCGCCCGTGATCGGACGACGGAGGGGGCGACGGCATGGAGGCGCTGATCACCGGCTGGAATCTGCTGCTCATCATCGCGGGCTTCTGCCTGCTGATCGCGCTGCACGAACTCGGACACTTCCTCGCCGCGCGCTGGGCGGGCATCCGAGTGCACATCTTCGCCCTCGGCATGGGCCCGGTCGTGCTTTCGTGGCGCAGGGGCGTCGGCCTGCGATTCCGGAGCACCGAGCGCGAGGTCTTCGCGCGGCACGGCACGCCCGCGTCGCGCATGAGCGACGCGGAACTCGCCCGGCACGGACTCGGAGAGACGGAGTACTCGCTGCGACTGCTGCCGATCGGCGGCTTCGTGGGCATGCTCGGCCAGGACGACCTCGATCCGTCCGCGCGATCCGACGATCCACGGAGCTATCAACGGGCGTCGATCGGCAAGCGCATGGTCGTCGTGTCGGCGGGCGTGCTGGCGAACCTCGTGCTCGCGGTGGTGCTCTTCGTGATCGCGTTCATGGTGGGCGTGCGCTTCGAGGCTCCGGTGATCGGTTCGGTCTCGCCGGACGGACCTGCCGCGGGCGTGCTTCAGCCCGGCGATCGCGTGAAGTCGATCGACGGCGACGAGGCGCTCACCTTCGCGGACATCCGCATCGCGGCGGCGATGAGCCGGCCCGGCGCGCCGACCACGATGGAGATCCAGCGCGTCGGACGCGAGGCGCCGATCGAAGTCACGATCGACGCCATGCCGGATCCGGCAGGAGGCATTCGCTCGCTGCTCGTGGATCCGGGTCTCGGCGTCGAGATCACCCGCGATCCGCGCGCCGCGGACGACGTGAAGAAGGCCATCGACCGCGCCGGGCTCGGGAGTTCGCCGCTCGGTCCCGGATCGACGCTGCTCACGATCGACGGCCGCCAGGTCTCGAGCGCCGACGAACTGGCGCTCGCCGCCGCTCGTTCGCGAGGCGAGCCGCTTCGCACCACTTGGCGCATTCACGGCGCCGATGCCGAGGGCGGCGCCGGCGGTTCGGAGGTCGCCGCCACGATGGTCGCGCCGACCGTCGAGATCGGCGTGGTCCCACTGCTCGATCGCTACCGCATCGGCACGACGACGGACGGCGCCCCGATCGTCGAGCGCGGATTCCTGGGACTGCTGCCGCTCGCGAAGATCGGCCTCGTCGAACCCGACAGTCCAAATCTCGGCATCATCGAGAGTGGCGACGTGATCCTCCGCGCCGGCGACACGCCCGGCCCCTCCGTCGCCGGGCTCTCGCGCGTGGTGCGGGCGCACGGTCCCGGCACGATCGAGCTCTCGGTGCTGCGGGACGGCGCCGAGCGAACGATCGTCGCGACGATCGAGTCTCCGTCGCCGCTTTCGGGCGGCTTCCCGCGACTGGGCGTGCATCTGCAGGACGCGCTCGACGTTCCGATCACGGCGGCTCCGGTCGAACGGATCGTGGATTCCGGATCGGCCGCACGAACCGAAGTGCCGACGCCGGTCTCGGGACTCGGAATCCTGCCGCTGTCGCGCCTCGTCTCGCTCGACGGTGCGCCGATCGACGACTGGGACTCCCTGCGACCGATTTCGGTGCGCGCGCTGGGCGACGCGCCCGCCGACTCGCCGTCGACGCTCGAGCTGGTCGTCGAGTCGCCCACGCCCGGCCGCGAGCGCCGCACGCTCGCACTCCCGATCTCGCCGGCCGAGCGGGCCGAGCTGCTCGACTCCGGATGGGCGCCCGCGCTCACGACGGCGCTCTTCGATCCGCTTCAGACCACGCTCACCGCGAACGGCAATCCGTTCCGCGCCATCGCCATGGGCTTCCGCCAGACGCAGCGCATGGTGCTGCTCACCTACCTCACGCTCGATCGGCTCTTCCGAGGCACGGTCGCGGTGAAGGAGCTGCACGGTCCGGTCGGCATCGTGCACGTGGGCACGCGCGTGGCCGATCGCGGCTTCATGTACCTGCTCTTCTTCCTGGCGATGATCAGCGTGAACCTCGCCGTGCTCAACTTCCTGCCGCTTCCGATCGTCGATGGAGGACTCTTCCTCTTCCTCATCTACGAGAAGATCCGCGGTCGTCCGCCGTCGGTGGCATTCCAGAACGCCGCGACGGTGGTCGGCCTCTTCCTCATCGCGGGCGTGTTCCTGCTCGCCTCCTACAACGACGTGATGCGCCTCATCGGGCGCTCGTGAGCGACGGAGCCTCTTGCCATGGCCGCACGGAAACCCGCCGCGCGACCCCGCACCCCGCTCGCGTCGATCGTGACCGGCGCCGGAAGCGGCATCGGTCGGGCGACGGCGCTTCGACTCGCCGAGCGCGGGCATCGCCTCACGCTCGCGGGTCGCACCGAGCGCACGCTGCACGACACGCTCGACCGGGTCCGCGAGCTCGGCGCCGACGCGATGATGGTCGTCGCCGACGTCTCCGAAATCGAGCAGGCGAATCGAGTCGTCGACGAGACGATCGAGCGCTTCGACCGGCTCGACGCGCTCGTGAACGCGGCGGGCGTGGCGCCGCTGCTTCCGATCGAGCGCACCACGAAGTCGATCCTCGACGAGACCTTCGCGATCAACGCCTTCGGGCCGGCGTTCCTCATCGTGCGCGCCTGGCCGATCTTCCGCAGGCAGAAGTCGGGCTGCGTGGTGAACGTCTCCACGATCGGCACGAGCGATCCCTTCCCCGGCTTCTTCGCGTACGCGGCGAGCAAGTCGGCGCTCGACAGCTTCACGCGCTCCTGTGCCCGCGAGGGACGCTCGATGGGAATCCGCGCCTTCTGCGTGAATCCGGGCGCGGTGGAGACGCCGCTTCTGCGCAAGATCTTTCCCGAGCACCAGCTCCCGCGCGAGAAGGCGCTGCGCCCCGAAGCGGTCGCCGACGTGATCGTCGAGTGCATCGAGGGCTCGCGCGACCACGAGCACGGACGCACGATCGAGCTCCCGAGCCCGCGCTGATCGGCGCGATGGCGGCGCCGCGTCGCGCCGCCGCACGAGGGTCGCGTCGGCTTGCTCGGTGCCCCGTTTCGGGCCGTTTGGGATGTCGAGCGAGCGAAGCGAGCGTCGAATGTCCGCGAGCAGAGCGTCCCAGTGACGAGTCGCTTCGAGGTCTGAGCGAGTGCTCGG
>VGXK01000178.1 GCA_016873355.1 Phycisphaerae bacterium
GCGGGCAGGGGTCTGCCCTGCTGGTGGCGCTGCGCGCCTCCGCCGACCCGCGGCGCGCCGACGCTCCGGCTCGACGGCCTCTCGAGCGGAGTCGTGCTGCTCGACGGCGAGATCATGGGCCGCTACGACGCTCGCATCGACCCGCAGCTCTCGCTTCCGGTCGGCTCGCTCGAGCGCGAACGCACGCTCGTGATCTTCGACTCGGAAGGGGCGTCGCCGGCCGGGGTGCGGCTCGCCGGTTCGCCGTCGTGATGCGCCGGCACTCCGGGCGGATCGCTACGCCGACATCGGGTGCCAGATCGTCTTGAGCTCGACGAGCCCGTCGAACGCGCTCGCGCCCGACCACGGCTCCTCCTGCTCGAAGTTGGCGCCCGGATCGACGAGCCGCACGCGCTTGAGATTCTCCGCGGCGCCGCATCGAAGCGCCGGCGCGTGCCGCGCGGGAACCGCCGCCACGATCGCATCGACGTCGCGATGCGACGCCAGGTGCGGCATCAGCTCCGCCAACTCGCCCGTGAGCAGGTTCAAGACGCCGGCGGGCAGATCGGAGGTCGGCGCGCTCTCGGCGAGCAGCAGCGCTGCGAGCGGATGACGCTCGCACGCGATCGCCACCACCGTGTTTCCCGCCACGAGCGCGGGCGCCGCGAGCGACACGAACGCAAGCAGCGGCGAGCTCGACTCCGCGATCGTCACGCACACGCCCACCGGCTCCGGCGTCGTGAACGTGTAATAGGGGCCCGCGACCGGATTCTGCCCGCCGAGCACCATGGCGAGCTTGTCGCTCCACCCCGCCATCGAGACGAGCCGATCGATCGACGCACGCACTTCGCGCTGCGTCGACGCCGCCGATCGAGACGATGTCGCGCGAAGCGCCGAGGCGAGTTCCGCCGCGCGCCCCTCGAGCATCTCGGCGAATCGGTAGAGAATCTGACCGCGCAGGTACGGCGCCGCGCGCGACCACGCCGGCAGCGCCGCCCGCGCCGCCTCCACCGCCTGCCGCAGATCCTTGCGGCTCGCCCGGCAGAGATGCGCGATCACGCCGTTCGACGCGCCCTTGAGCGCCGTCGAACGCCCGCTCTCCGTGCGCGGGAACGCGCCGCCGATGAAGAGCTTGTGGGTCTTGACGACGGGAAGCCGTTGCATGCGTGCTCAGTGGGAGAGGTACTCGCGCAAGCCGTGTCGACCGCCTTCGCGCCCGAATCCCGACTCCTTGAACCCGCCGAAGGGACTCGCGGCGTCGAAGAGATTGAAGCCGTTGCACCAGACCACGCCCGCCTTCAGCGAGCGCGCGATCTCGAGGATCTTGCTGCCCTTGTTCGTCCACACGCCTGCGCTCAGGCCGTACGGCGTGTTGTTCGCTCGAAGGAGCGCTTCGTCCGGCGTGCGGAACGACATCACCGCGAGCACGGGCCCGAAGATCTCCTCGCGCGCGATCGTGGCGCTCGGCTGCACCTCCGTGAAGAACGCGGGACGGCAGAAGTAGCCGCGATCGGGAAGCGCGGAGGTCCCGCACTCGTGGAGCGTGGCGCCTTCGTCCACGCCGATGCGCAGGTAGCGCTTCACGCGATCCCGCTGCACGGCGGAATTGATCGGACCCACGTCCGTGTTCTTGTCGAGCGGATCTCCCACGCGCAGCCGTTCCATGCGAAGCCGGACCTTCGCCACGACTTCGCCCAGCACCGACTCCTCGACGAGCAATCGACTGCCCGCGCAGCAGACCTGCCCCTGATTGAACCAGATCCCCTCGACGATCCCCTCGATCGCCTGATCGATCGGTGCATCGGCGAAGACGATGTTCGGGCTCTTGCCGCCGAGCTCCATCGTGAGCCGCACCGGCCGCTCGGCGCACGCTCGAAGGATCGCCTTGCCCACCTCCGTGCTGCCGGTGAAGGCGATCTTGTCGAAGCCCGGATGCTCGACCATGGCGCGGCCGGTCTCGGGTCCGCCGGTCACGATGTTCACCACGCCGCGCGGAAGCTCGCACTCGTCGAGGATCTCGGCGAGCCGAAGCGCCGTGAGCGGCGTCGTCTCGGCCGGTTTGAGCACGCAGGTGTTGCCGCACGCGAGCGCCGGCGCGAGCTTCCACGCCGCCATGAGCAGCGGGAAGTTCCACGGAATGATCTGGGCGCAGACTCCCACCGGCCGCGGATCGCTCACGCCCGGCAGCGCGTAGCGCAGCTTGTCGCACCAGCCGGCGTGGTGGAAGAAGTGCTGCGCCACCTGCGGAATGTCGAAGTCGCGGCTCTCGCGGATCGGCTTGCCCGAGTCGCGGCTCTCGAGCACTGCGAGTTCGCGGGCCCGCTCCTGGATGCGCCGCGCAATGCGGAAGAGGAACTTGCCGCGTTCGCGCCCCGGAGTTCTCGACCAGCGGCGCAGGGCACGGCGGGCGGCCTCGAACGCCTTGTCGATCTCGGCCCCAGTCGCCTCGGTGACCTGGCAGAGCTGCTGCTCCGAGGTGGGATCGACCGATGGAAAGTGCTTTCCCGCTCGGCCGTCCATCCAGCGGCCGTCGATGAAGAGGCCATAACGTGGGCGAATCTCCACCTTGGCGGATTCGGGCGCCGAGCTGTAGTCCCAGACTGGTGCTTGCGTCATGGTCCGGAATTACTCCGTTTCGAAGCGTAGCGGCTCGGACGAGTGCATCTGCGGGGTTATCAGCAAGTTCGCGCGACGCGGAGCACGATGGCGGCGTGGCTCGTCAACAGCCGGCGAAGGCATGCGCAGACCGACTTTCACGACGAAATCACTGCCGGTTTTCCTGGTGCAAGCCCTTGAATCGGCAGGTTCTGGGGGTAGATTCGACTTCGATCGACGAGCCGTTTCGTCGACGGATGTGGGGATTTGGAGGAGAGGGTTCACACATCAGAAGGCATGCCGGAGGCGGATGAGTTCCGCCGATGGCCGTTCGCTCTGGGAAGCATTCGATCTCGTTGATCGAGCCCGCGGCCCCATTGATCATCTCCGTTCGGTTCTCGAAAGGAAACGAAAGACATGTCGGCAATCGCACTTGCACTTACGGCGGCGGCGCTCGGCCCGGTCTATGTGGGCGCGGGTGGCGCTCTCCCTGATTCGACCACGAGCAACAGCATCCCGGCCTCGGGTCTTTTCACGAGCTCGGTCAACTCGACCGATGTCGGGACGATCACCAGCGTCAAGATGGTCACGCTCACGAGCCTCGTCCACACCTGGGTCGGTGACCTTCAGGTCGCCCTGATCTCCCCGAACGGAACGCGCGTCAACCTGTTCAGCCGCTTCGGAGTCACGTCGGCCACGGGCTTTGGCAGCAGCAAGGATCTCAACGGCAACTACGGCTTCACGGATGGCATCGGTAGCCCGGCGTGGAATCCGGTCGCAGGTGCGGGCAACTACGCCAGCGGTACCTACAACCGCGTCACGAACACGAATGCCGCGACCGTCCAGATCGGAACCGTGAGCGGCGTTCAGGGCATCAACAACAACACCTATGCGTCGCTCAACGGTGGCGCGTCGAACGGAACTTGGACGCTCGAGATCCGCGACTTCGGCAATGGCGACGTGGGCACGCTCGGCTCCTGGACGCTCGAATTCAACTTCATTCCCGCTCCCGGCGCGATCGCGCTGCTCGGCCTCGCGGGCATGACCGCTCGTCGTCGACGAGCCTGATCCCAGGGTGACGCCCGCCTAAGGGCGATCATCGAGAAAGCTAGAGCGAACGAGAGACCCGCCCCTTCATCGGGGCGGGTCTTCTTTTTTCTGCGAGCGAGTGGAAGGCCGCATGGCGTTGTCGCCTGCGGCTCGATGGGTCACCAGGACCCACCTTCGCCTTGGCTCCTTGCCCTGCGGCCTCCCACTCGCTCGCCCGATTGCAAGGGAGGCCGCATGGCGTTGTCGCCTGCGGCTCGATGGCGGCGCCAGAGCCGGAAGGTTTGCACTTCGATCGAGTCTCGATCGGCGTTCCCGCACCGATCAGCGCGAACCGTCCGGCGCACGAGCCGTCGAATCTCGGGCGCGTGATTCTGCCCTCGGAGCTTGCGCATCTGCCGTTGCCGGTTTTCCTAGTGCAAGCTCTTGAATCGGAAGGTTATAGGGGTAGATTCGACCTCGATCGACGAGCCGTTTCGTCGACGGATGTGGGGGTTTGGAAGGGGTTCACACATCAGGAGGCATGCCGGAGGCGGTTGAGTTCCGCCGATGGCCGTTCGCTCGGGGAAGCATTCAATCTCGTTGATCGAGCCTGCGGCCCCATTGATCATCACCGTTCGGTTCGCGAAAGGAAACGAAAGACATGTCGGCAATCGCACTTGCACTTACGGCGGCGGCGCTCGGCCCGGTCTATGTGGGCGCGGGTGGCCTAGTCCCCGATGCGACCATTTCCAACAACATCCCGAACTCTGGTCTTTTCACCAGCTCGGTCATCTCGACCGATGTCGGGACGATCAGCGACATCAAGATGGTCACGCTCACGGGCCTCTTTCACAGCTGGGTCGGTGACCTTCAGGTCGCCCTGATCTCTCCGAACGGAACGCGCGTCAACCTGTTCAGCCGCGTTGGAGTCACGTCGGCCTCGGGATTTGGCAGCAGCAAGGATATCAACGGCACCTACGGCTTCACGGATGGCATCGGCAGCCCGCCGTGGGAACCGTTCGGAGGTGGAGGCTTCTATCCCAGCGGCACCTACAACCGTGTCACGAACACGAATGCCCCTGTCGTGCAGATCGGAACCGTGAGCGGCGTTCAGGGCGTCAACAACAACACCTACGCGTCGCTCAACGGCGGCCCGTCGAACGGAACCTGGACGCTCGAGATCCGCGACTTCTATCTAACCGCCCAGGGCCTGCTCGGCTCCTGGACGCTCGACTTCAACTTCATTCCCGCTCCCGGCGCGATCGCGCTGCTCGGACTGGCGGGCATGACCGCTCGTCGTCGACGGGCCTGACCTTCGATCAACGCCCGCAAGGGCGATCATCGAGATACTGAGCGAACAAGAGACCCGCCCCTTCATCGGGGCGGGTCTTCTTTTCGCGCGCGAGCGAGTGGAAGGCCGCATGGCCTTGTCGCCTGCGGCTCGGCGCACAGGCCCGTTCGAAGACTCTCTAGAGCGGTGACGACTCAGGCGTAGCGAGCTGGCGTTGGCGAGACGAGTGTGGCAAGGAGGGCGAAGCAGGCGGATCTTGAGGATCCGCCGATGGAGCCCGACGA
>VGXK01000179.1 GCA_016873355.1 Phycisphaerae bacterium
GGCGGATCGGGAGTGGCGAACGAGACGCCTCCGACGAGCACGCTCTCGAGGCTCTCGACCTGGGTCGAAAGACCCGTGATGCCGAGATCGAGGGAGAATCCCGAGGCGTTCCAGAATCGGCTCGTGCTGCGCACGAGCGGCGCGTAGCGAGGCTCGATGCGGATCGTGACGATCGCCCCGCGCGAGTCGGAGCCGAGGGCGAGATCGATCACCTGGCCGACCGGGAAGTCGCGGTACAGAACCGGCGAACCTCGCCGCAGCGCGCGAAGCCGCGGCGCGGTGAGCTGAAGCAGCAATCCCGGCGCGTCCGCGATCGGCGCCCGCCCAAGCGCCGTGAATCGGCGCGGCGGCGAACCGCCCTTGCCGGGCTCGAGCGCGAGGAACGGCCCGCTCGTGAGCGTGCCGAGACCTCGAATCCCCTGGAGCGAGATCTCCGGCCGCTCGATCCAGAACCTGGCGTCCTCGTGCAGCAGTCGGCGCGCCCACGGTTCGAGTTCGACCTCCGCCACGGGGCGCAGTCCGTCCGCGAGCAGCGTCACCGCCGTCACGCGACCCACGACCACGCCCGCGCACTTGACCGGCGTGCGATCGGGCTCGAGTCCGTCCGCGCTCGGCACGATCACCTCGTAGGTCGGCCCGTGCGAGAACCAGTCGCGCAGCACGAGCGCCGCCGCCACCGCGAGCGCCACGAGCGGCACGATCCACACGGGCGAGATTCCGCGCGTGCGGCGGACGATCGGCGCGGCCGGGGCTTGGGTCATTCGCGGCTCCTTTCCGATGCCTCCCACACGAGCCGCGGATCGAAGCTCGCCGACGCAAGCAGCGAAAGCACGACGAGCGCCGTGTACGCGGCGAGGCCCGGCCCCGGCACCACCACCGCGAGATCTCCGAGTTTCACGGTCGCCACGAGGATCGCCACGAGGAAGACGTCGATCATCGCCCACGGCCCGAGCGCTTCGAGCAGAAGGTGCAGCCGCCCGCGATCGCGGCGACCCGATTCGCGCCCCGCCGCCATGCAGAGCCAGAAGAGGCCCACGAGCTTCATGAGCGGAATCACCATGCTCGCCACGAAGACGATCGTGGCCACGCCCCAGCTTCCATGCTCGAAGAGATCGGCCACGCCCTGCCACACGGTCGTGTCGCGACGGGTGCCGAGCCGCTCGAGCGAGATGATCGGCAGCAGGTTCGCGGGCAGATACACGACGAGCGCCGCGAGCGAGAGCGCCGCGGTTCGCTCCAGGCTTCCCCGCAGTCGTCGTTCGATCGTCGCGCCGCATCGAGCGCACGCGGCGCTCGAGCCCTCGGGAATCGACGGCACCGAGTGGACCAATCCGCAGCGCGGACAGGCCTCGAGCGAGGGAACCCCACGAAGCGTCTGCTCAGCCAAGCGTCAGTTCTCGGTGTGGACCGAGCCGTAGCCCTGGGTGCCGGTGAGGTCCTGGCGATTCGTCCAGGCCTTCATGTCGCGAAGCTCGGCGAAGGTCGCCGTTCGCGCGCTGCCGTCGGCGGCGCTCCACGGAATCGAATTGAAGCGGCGAAGCGGCACCGCCTGGGCCGAGAGCACGTTGATGCTTCCCTCGTCGAGTCCGCCGCCGCCGACTTCCCAGATCTGGTTCACGCCGAGCCAGGGCGGAACGACCCACGCCGAGCCGGAGGCCGCTTCGTCGGGACCCTTGATCGTGCCCGGATCCGAGTAGGTGGAGCTGCAGAAGACGAGGATGTTCTCCGGTCGAGTCACCTGCGCCACGCTGCGCGCGACCGGGATGATCGATGCATTCGTGGTGGGGTGCTTTGCGTCGATGAAGCGCATGGCGGGAACGCCGGCGTTCATTTCCCACCAGCCGCCCAGGTAGTACGCGTTGAGACCGAACTCGGGCTGAAGCGCCGCGGCGGAACCCGCGAGCGTCTCCGCCGGAGCGAGCCCGGGAGGCATCGAGTAGGGACGCGTGCCCGCCTGGTAGATGCTCGTGGAGAAGTCCATGCCCGGCTGATCGAGGTAGCCGAGGAAGAGCTCCGTTCCGTAGTCGAGGTATCCCGCGATGCGCCAGGTGTAGGTCTGGCAGAGCTCCGGCGCGATCGTCTGACCCGAGCTGTTGCGGTACTTCACCTTCCAGTAGTTCTGGACGCCCGTGTCGATGAAGCCGGGCAGCAGCGACTCGTTGTTGTTCGTGGAGTACATGCCCCACGCGGTGTAGGTCTGGCGCAGGTTGTTGAGCTGTCGTCCCTCGCGGGCGGTGTTTCGCGCGGAGCGAAGCCCGGTGAGCAGCAGGCCCATCAGGAGCGCGATGATCGCCAGCGTGATGAGCATTTCGACCAGCGTGAAGCCGGCCGACCTGCGGGCGGTGGTGGGGGAATCCATCGTAGAGGCCTCCGAAGTCCGGATGAAGATACGGTTCCGTACCGGGCAGTGCTGCAGGATTCTTCGACTGCGGGCGCCGACGATCCCTCGATCCGAGGCCGAATGTCGCTTCAACGGCCTCCGACCGTGACCTTCTCGACCAGTCCCGCCTTGATCTTCTCGATGCCCGAGCCGAGCTCCCCGATCGGATCGGGCGGCACGATCTCGACGACCTTCTCGCCGAGCTTGGCTTCACCTCGATTCACCCGATCCTGGAACGCGCGGCATTCTTCCAGCAACTTCGGCAGGATCTCCTCCTCGGGAACATTCGCGACCCGCTGACCCTGCACGTAGATGATGCCGCGGCGATCCCCGGCGAAGACGGCCACGTCCGCGCCTTCCGCCTCTCCGGGGCCGTTCACCACGCAGCCCATGACGGCCACCTTGATCGGCAGCGTGATCTCGCGCTCGAGCGTTCGCTCGACCTCCTTGACGAGCGTGAAGAGATCCACCTGGATTCGCCCGCAGGTGGGGCACGCGATGAGATCGACCCCCTTGCGCGTGCGCTTGCCGAGGCAATAGAGCATCTCGAGCGCGTCCTTCACCTCGTCGATGTGGTCGCTGGCGTAACTGATGCGAACGGTGTCGCCGATGCCGTTCGAGACGAGCGTGCCCAGGGCCACGACCGAGCGGATGGCGCCCGTCGTCTTCGGTCCCGCGTGCGTCACGCCCAGGTGCAGCGGGTAGTCGAAGCGCTTCGAGATCTCGGTGTACGCGTCGATCACGAGCGAGGCGTCCATCGACTTGGCGCTGATGACCACGTCGTGGAAGTCGCGCGCGTCGAAGATCTCCAGGTACTCCTCGAGCTTGGCGATCATGAGGGCCAGCAGGTGGCCCGACTTGTGTCCCTCGAAGTACATGCCGAGCTCGGAAGCGCGGCGCTGCTTGTCCTTGCGCTCGATGATCGAGCCTTCGTTGACGCCGATCCGGATGGGAATGCGGCGCTCCTTGCAGGCGTCGATGACCTTGTTGACCTGCTCGCGATCGCTGATGTTGCCGGGGTTCAGGCGGATCTTGTGCACGCCGGCTTCGACCGCTTCGAGCGCTCGCTGGTAGTGGAAGTGCACGTCGGCCACGATCGGCAGGCGCGACTGCCGGATGATTTCCTTCAGCGCCTCCGTGTCCTTGCGCTCGGGCACCGCCACGCGAACGATGTCGGCGCCTGCCTCGCGGTAGCGCTCGATCTCGGCCACGCACGAATCGATGTCGTGCGTGTAGCCGGCGGTCATCGTCTGGACGGAGATGGGCGCGTCGCCGCCGATGCGGACGGTGCCGACCCGGGCGTCGCCGACCGTCACCTGGCGCGTCGTTCGTCGCTGCTGCATGCGTGGCGGATTCTACGCGAGGCGCCATGGCGGCTCATCCGGCACGCGATGCGCTCTCGCCGTATTCTCGCCGAAGCCAGCAAGGAGGCTCTCGATGGGGTCCGATCAGACGCCGGCTCACTTCGACTCGCCCGACTCGCGCGGAGGCGCGCCCGAACTGCTGGGGCTGCGACTCAGCGTGATGATGTTCCTTCAGTACGCGATCTGGGGCGCGTGGCTGCCGATCCTCTACCCGTTCCTGATGGGGCATCGCGGGTTCTCGCTCGAGAAGACGGGACTCTGTCTCTCGGCCGGAGCCATCGGCGCCATCTTCGGACCGTTCATCGCGGGGCAGCTCGCCGATCGCAACGTCGCCACCGAGAAGCTGCTTGCGGCGAGCCACCTCATCGGCGCGGCGCTCGTGCTCTCGCTTGCGTACGTCGATGCGTTCCCCGTCTTTCTGGTGCTGAGCGCGCTCTACGGCTTCGTGTATGCGCCGACGCTGGCGCTGACGAACTCGCTGGCATTCGCGCATCTCGCCGATCGGGACCGGCAGTTCGGACCGATTCGACTCTGGGGAACCATCGGCTGGATCGCGGCGGGCATCGCGGTGGGGCAGGTGCTGCTGCGGCTGCACACGCCCGAAGCGCCGGCCGGAGGACTCGCCACGCCCGAGGCGCAGGCCGCCTTCGACAAGACGGTCGAAGCGGCGCAGAACGCCGGCCGCGCCTTCGCGTTCCAATTGAGCGCCGGGCTCGGCCTGGTGATGGCCGTCTTCTGCCTGACGCTTCCGCACACGCCGCCGGCGAGGCAGGCGCGGGAGAAGCTCGCCTTCGCGGAGGCGCTGAAGGAGATCCGGCTTCAGCCGCTGATCACGCTCTTCCTGATCTCGATCCCGGTGAGCATGATCCACCAGTTCTATTTCATCTTCACGAGCGAGTTCGTCACCAAGGTGCAGAACGCCGCGAACAGCGCCGGCGCCGACAAGTTCGCGAACGCCGTGAACGAGATCTTCGGCGTCGGCGGCGGCGGTCTCATGACGATCGGCCAGATGACGGAGATCGCGGTGCTCGCATTGATGCCGCTGCTCGCCCCCGTGGTCGCCCGCAAGTGGCTGCTTGCGATCGGTCTCTGCGCGTACGCGGGTCGAATGGCGATCTTCGCGTTCGCACCGCAGCTCGAGCCGGTGCTCTTCGGCGTGGCGCTGCACGGCCTCTGCTTCGGCTGCTTCATCTTCGTGGCGTTCATGGTCGTCGATGAGCACACGACCGCGGACGTTCGCGCCACGGCGCAGAACCTCTACAACCTGGTCATCATCGGCATCGGCATCATCGTCGGGAGCTACTTCGCCACGGCGGTCGTCGGGAACTACGCGATGGCCGAGAAGCTCGACGCGACGGGCCAGGTGGTGCGCAACGCCGCCGGCGCCGCCGAGACCGCGATGGA
>VGXK01000180.1 GCA_016873355.1 Phycisphaerae bacterium
GAGCTCGTGCGGCTCGATCCGCAATGGCGCTGCTTCTACGAAGACGGCACGAGGCTCGATCTGCACCAGGATCCGGCGCGCATGGCGGACGCGATCGATCGCCTTCCGGGAGCGGCGGGGCAGGGCGCGGCGTATCGGCGGTTCCTCGACCACAGTCGTCGCATGCTGCGACTGAGCGAGCGAGTCTTCTTCTACAAGGATCTCGGCGGCATGCTCGACCTGATGAAGCGTCCGCCGCCGCGCGATCCCGAGATCCTGCGCGACGTGCTGGCGATGCGCCCGCATCGCACGATGGCGTCCACGGTGCACCGCGAGATCTCCGAGCCGCACGTGCGGCAGATGGTGGAGCACTTCCTCCAGTACGTGGGCTCGAGTCCGTTCCTGGCGCCGTCGATCCTGTCGTTGATCGCGGCGGCGCAGGTGGATCACGGCTGCTGGTATGCCAAGGGCGGCACGCGCGAAGTGGCGCGAACGCTCGAGCGCGTGCTGCGCGAGCAGGGCGCGGAGATCGTCACCGGCACGGGCGTGCGCGCGATCCTGCGCGAAGGCGAGCGCGGCGGCGGGAGCGGGAGCGGCGGCAGAAGCCGGCGCGCCGTGGGGGTCGAGCTCGACGACGGTCGTCGCATCGACGCCGATGCGGTGGTCAGCAACGCCGACGTCCGGCGCACGCATCGAGACCTGCTCGGCGACTCGGCGTCGATCGCAGCGGCGCGGCGCATTTCGCGGCGCTGGGCGCCGGCGTGCAGCGGCATCGTGCTCTACCTGGGTCTGAAGCGGCGCTACGACCATCTGCGGCACCACAACTTCATGTTCAGCGCCGACGGTCGCCGCGAATTCGACGAGATCTACGGGCGCGGCGAGCCGGCGAGCGATCCCACGCTCTACGTCTGCGCACCGAGCCGCAGCGATGAGACGCAGGCGCCTCCCGGATGCGAGGCGCTCTACGTGCTCGTGCACACGGCGCCGCTCGGACCAGGCTCGCGCTGGCACGGCGCCGGCGGACTGCTCGAGCGCGAGCGGCCGCGCGTGCTGGCCAAGCTGCGCCGTCACGGGCTCGAGGACATCGAGCGGCAGATCGAGGTGGAGCGCATTCTCACGCCGGAGGAGATCGAGGCGCTCTACGGGTCCGAGCACGGCTCGATCTACGGTCTCGCGTCGCACGGGCGGCTGCGCGGCGGATTCAAGCCGTCGAATCGAAGTCCGCTCGTGCGCGGACTCTACTTCTGCGGCGGCAGCGTGAATCCGGGCCCGGGCGTGCCCATGGTGCTCATGAGCGGCGTGACGGCGGCCAACGCAATCGCGGAGGACCTCGGCATCGCGGCGCCGGGCGTCGCGGAGTGCGCCGCGAGCGAGGCCGGCTCGTCCCGCGAGCAGGCGGCTCGCGCCGACGCGGCGGCGGTCGGCGCATGAGCGTCGATTCGTTCGACCCGCGGATCGGCCGCGTCTTCGCGTGGATCGCGGAGCGACTGCTGCGCAAGTCGTTTCACGCGGTGCGCCTCGAGCGCGGCTCGCGCGGCGATCTCGAGGCGCTCCGCGCGCACGCGGGGCCGATCCTGCTGCTGCTCAATCATCCGTCGTGGTGGGACCCGCTCATCGTGGCGTTCCTGCGGCGCCGCGCGTTCGGCGATCGCAGCGTCATCGGCACCATGGAGTCGCGCGAGCTCGAGCGCTTCGCGATCTTTCGGCGGGTCGGCGTCTTCGGAATCGATCCCGACGATCCCGCGAGCGTTCGCACGCTGCTTCGGGAGTTCTCGCGGAGGCTCGGGCACGATCCGCGGGCGCTCGGCGCCATCACGCCGCAGGGCCGTTTCACCGATCCGCGCGAGCCGATCTCGATCCGCCCGGGGGCGGCGCTCGTGCTCGCGGCGCACCCCACCATGCGCGCGGCGGCGCTTTCGATCGAGTACCCGTTCTGGAGCTCGAAGCGCCCGGAGGTGCTGTTGCGACTGCGGGCGATCGACGCGCCGTCGGGTCCGGATGCGCCTGCGGACGCGCGGTCGTGGCATCGCTGCTGCGAGGCGGCGATGGAGCGTGGGCGGATCGAGCTCTCGGCGCTTTCGATCGCTCGCGACGCCGACGCGTTCGAGACGCTCGTCGACGGCTCGAAGCGAGGAGGCCCGTACGCGTGGTGGCTTCGGATCACCGGGCGCGGCGCCGAGATCGACGCGGCTCGCCGCCAGCGCTCGCACGCCCCGATGCCCGGCCGCACGGAGGCGTCGCCGTGACCGTCTGGATCGCGCTGCTGGCGCTGTCGGCGTTCGTCACGACCGCAAGCGCGCTCGTGGCCGCCTTCAATCTCTCGGGATTGCGCCGGCCGAATCGGCGCGGCGTCGACGCGGATGAGAATGCGAACGCGGACGCGGGGCCCGGGGCGAACGCGGACGCGAAGGATCGGAGCGACTCCGCGCCGCTCGCCACGATCTGCATTCCCGCGCGGAACGAGGCCTCGAATCTCGAGGCGTGCGTCGCCGGGGCTCTCTCGCAGCGCGGCCCCGCGATCGAGGTGCTCGTCTACGACGATCACTCGAGCGACGGAACGGGGGACATCGCGCGTCGACTCTGCGAGCGCGATCCGCGCGTGCGACTCTGCCCCACCGTGCCGCTGCCGGAGGGATGGAACGGAAAACAGCACGCGTGCCAGCGCATGGGCGAAGCCGCGCGCGGCGAATGGCTTCTCTTCACCGACGCGGACGTGCGTTTCCATGCCGGCGTCGTGGCGGCGGCGCTCGAGGAGGCGTCGCATCGGCGCGCGGAACTCATCTCCACCTTCCCGCGGCAGATCACGGAGTCGATGCTGGAGCGGCTCGTGGTGCCGCTCATCCACTTCCTCCTGCTCAGCTACCTGCCGCTTGCGTTCATGCGCCGCTCCATGCGGCCGTCCGCGAGCGCCGGCTGCGGGCAGTTCCTCTTCGTGCGCCGTGATGCATGGCGGCGTGCGGGCGGACACGCCGCGTTCCGCGACTCCATGCACGACGGCATCCGGCTTCCTCGCGCCGTCCGCGCCGCCGGCGGCCGCAGCGATCTCTTCGACGGCACCGACCTCGTCGAATGCCGCATGTACCGCGGCGCCGCCGCGTGCTGGCGCGGATTCGCGAAGAACGCCTACGAGGGTCTCGGTTCTCCCGTCGCGCTCGTGGCGATGAGCGCGATCCATCTCGTCGGGCATCTCCTGCCGTGGGTCTGGCTCGCCGTCGCGATCGGCGAATTCGTCGCGGGACGGCGCATCGATCCGATCGCCGCATCGCTTGCCGTGATCTCGATCTCGGCCGCGCTCGGCGAGCGATTCCTGCTGGCGAAACGCTTCCGGCAGTCGTGGCTCGGCGCCGCGCTGCATCCCGTCGGCGTGCTGCTCATGACGGCGATCCAGTGGCACAGCTTCCTGCTGCATGCCTCGGGCCGGCGCGAGTGGCGCGGGCGAATGCATGCTCCGTTGCAGGGCGCCGGCCGCTCTGGCATGATCTCCCGACATGGATGAGCGCGAGCTCGCCCGCACGCTGCGAGCGCTCGAGGAGCGTCTGCTCCGGCTCGAGCGATTCGCGGGGCTCGAGGCGCCCGCGGATGCGGTGATCGAGCCGCCGCCGCCGCCGACTCCGCCGCTCGTTCCACCGCTCGTTCCGCTGCCCGTTCCGCCGCCCGTTCCGCCGCTCGCGACGCCGGGCGAAACTTCGGCGCGACCGCGGGGCGCGGCATCCTCGTCCATCTCGACGGAGCACATCATCGGCGGCCGCATCGCGGCGTGGGTCGGCGCGATCATCGTCATGATCGGCGTCGGCGTCTTCGTGAAGTATGCCTACGACCGCGGATGGTTCGTGATGTTCGGCGGCTGGGGCCGGCTCGTCGCGGCCACCGTCGTCGCGTTCGGACTGATCGTGCTCGGCTGGCTCTCGATGCGGCGCTGGGGCCGCGCCGCCGCCGCGGGGCTGCTCTGCGCGGGCGTCGGCTCGCTCTTCGTGATCGCGGCCGCGGGCACGCGGCCGGAAGTGATCGGCGTGCTCTCGCCGATCGGCTCGCTCGGCTACGCGCTCGCGGCGATCGCGATCGCATCCTTCGCCGCGGCGCGATCGGGCCTGCTCGCGGTGTCGGTCGTGGCCGCGATCGGCGCCTACGCGGTGCCGCTGCTCGTCGGCGTGCTGCGGCTCGAGACGTCGCTCGTTCCCGCCGGGTACCTCACGCTCGCGCTCGCGGCGTTCCTGGCGCTCTCGCACTGGGCGTCGTCGCAGCGCCAGGTGCGCGGCGTGGCCGTCGGGCTGCACATCGCGGTGGCGGCGCTTCTGCTGATGACCGGACGACTCGCGCCGGCCGCGGCGCAGGCGTTCGTGCTGATCTGGTGGGGACTCGTCGTGCTCGAGACGATCGCGTCGGTCGTTCGAGCCGAGCTTCGCGACGACCGATCGAACACCGGATCGAACGACGCGGCGATCGCGACGATTGCGACGGCGGCGTCGATCGTCGCCGCGTTCGTCTTCGCCGGCACGTGGGCCGGATTCGGCGATCTCTGGTCGTGGATGCCGCTGGGTCAGGGCGTGCTTTGCGTGGCGGCGTCCGCCGTTCTGCACGGAATGCGGGGCGAGCCCGATCTCGCGGCACCGAGCGCTGCGCGGAGCCGCGTGTGGAGTTCCACGGAGTCGATGCCGATTGCGCGAATGTCGACGACGCTCGGCACGATCGGCGCCGGCGCCATCGCCGCGTCGCTGGCGCTGCTGCTCACCGATCGCGGCGCCGGCGCCGCGTGGGCGATCATGGCCGTCGCGGGAACGGCGGTGGCGGTGCGCATCGGTTCGCGCGGACTCGCAGTGCTCGCCTCGCTGTGCTGCGCCGCATCGACGGCGGTCGCCGCGTGGGTCTCGCTCACGGAGCGCGTCTCGGGCATCGGCACGGGTCCGGTCCCGATCCCGTGGCTCTCGGGAAGCGCGGTCGGACTCTCGCCCGGGTGGTGGCTTCCGCTCGGCGCGCTGCTTGCGGCGATCGCGTCGCTGCACTTGCTCGGCTCGCTCGCTTCAAGCGCGCCGATCCGCGGATTCCTGGCGGTGCTCGCCGCGATCTCGATGGCCACGGTGGCCCTCGTCGTCGGGCGCGCCGAGTCGATCCTGCTCGTGGCGGCGCTGCTTCCGGCGTGGCTGTCGTTCGCGCCGGG
>VGXK01000181.1 GCA_016873355.1 Phycisphaerae bacterium
CGAACAAGGGGCAATACGCGATCTACGCCAAGAAGCTCATGCTGCTCGACGGCACGAACTTCGTCGGCCGCTGGAACAACGCGCCGTCGTCGAAGGACAAGCTCCGAGTCAACCTGGGAACGCAGGCGGAGACCTCCTTCTGGGGCTTCAACGGCGTCTTCATCGGGGCGAACGCGAACTTCGAACCGGACTACACGCCACCGAGTCCCGAAGATCCCTGCCTCGACAAGGCCACCTGGATCTACTACCCGTACACGGCGAGCTCCTTCACCATCTCGGGCGCGGGCGCGAACAAGATCTGCGCGAAGAAGCTCGAGCCTGGGGAGTCGACGAACATGGTCGCGGCTCCGTCGCCGCCGGCGTTCGTGGTCGGCAACACGCAATGGGGCGGCATCACGCACAACGGCACCACCGCGACCTACTCCACCCCGTTCCGACTTCGACAGAACACGTTCCTGGGATTCCCGTGGGGACCTCCCGCCGACTTCACGCTCATCAACGGCGCGGTCGTGACGCTGAAGACGGGCATCTACAAGATCGACAACACGCTTCGCATCGAGAACTCGAAGCTCATCATCGATGGCGACGTCACGTTCATCGCGGACGCGCCGTTCTTCACCATCTACAGCCTGGACCTGAAGAACGCGACCGTCGAGCTCAAGGACAACTCGACGTTCTACATGTACTCGAGCTACGGCGTCCGGATCCACGGAAGCTGGCTCGGCAAGTGGTTCACCTGCGCGTCGGAGCCCGACCTGAACAAGAAGGACGGGGATCCGCACCGCAAGGCGTGGTTCGGCACGTGGTCCGCCACCGCGTGCTCGAGCCAGGTGCCGAGCGAACCGCTCTACATGGAGCCGTGGCGCATGCGCATCTACCCGATGCCGGGCTTCCTCTCGAGCATCTTCACCTGGGACATCAAGGACTCGTCCATGATCGGGTCGCTCTTCCTGCCGACGAACCCGATCCTCTTCCGAGGCGCCACGCAGATCTACGGTCGCGTGGCGGCGAATCACGTGCTCATGTACGACACGGCGCAGGTCCGATACGACCACGCGCTCGACCTGATCAGCGGCCTCACCGAAGGCGCCACGCCGAGCCGCGGCGGCGATCCGAACCAGCTGTGGCCGGTTCGAGTGACCTCGATCGGATTCCAGGCGGAGTGAATCGACATGCATCGTCGCGCCTTCACGCTCATCGAGATCCTCATCTGTCTCGTGATCATCTCGGTGGTGGCCGCGCTCACGGTCCCGTTCTTCGGGCGCGATCACGCCGACCGCGCCGCATCGGGCGCAGCGCTGCTGCGTTCGGACCTGCGCTTCGCGCAGCTCGCCACCATGGCGAATCCGCAGGATCCGGTGATCGTGCGTTTCCGTTCCGACGGCAAGGGATACTGGCTCGCGCGGCTCACCACGCCGGAGACGCCGCTCGTGCGCTCCGACACGGGCGCCGCCTGGAGCGAGATCATGGGCTCGGGCCGGGCGCGATCCGCCGACCACGTGACGCTCGCCACCACCGGAGTCTCGGGCGCCACGCTTCGATTCACGCCGCTCGGCTCCGTGCACGCGCCCTCGGGCACCCCCAAGGTGACGCTCACGGCGGGCGGACCCGGCGGTGCGCCGGCGAGTTGCAGCGTGACGATCGACACCTCGACCGGCACCTCGACCTTGACGGTGCCGTGACAAGTTCGCAGGTCTCGAACGCGCAAAATTGATCCGATCCCGCCGGAGGGGTCGATATCCCCGCCCGTGCGGTTCATGGATGGACCGCGGTCATCGGCGCGCGGTTCCGCCGCGCGCCCAGGAATGGACTCGTGCCGCAAATCCGCAGCCTTGGATGCGTGAGGATGGTCGTTCTTGCGACGGGGGCGGCCATCGCGTTCGGACTTGAAGCGATCACGACGGCGCAGGGGCCGGTCGTGGCTCCGCCGTCGAGCGGGTCGGGGCCCACGATGGCGCCGCCGGCGTCGTCCTCGAGCGCGGGAGGGGCCGGCGCCACGGGCGTGCCGGGAACGCCCGCACCGCCCGGTGCGCAAGGCTCGGCGAACGCGGCCGTGTCGCCTCCCGCCGATTCGGGCGAAGTCCGCGTCAGCGAGGCGGGCACCTTCGCGATCGCGGCGCAGGAGGTCGAAGTCGGGCGGCTGCTCGAGCTGCTCGCGATCAAGGCCAGAAGGAACATCGTTGCGAGCGACAAGGTCACCGGCAAGGTGACCGTCAACCTCTACGACGTGCCCTTCGAGCAGGCGCTCGACGCCATTCTCGCCGTGAACGGCTTCGTCGCGGTCAAGAGCGGCACGTTCATCTACGTCTACTCGGCGATGGAGCGCGCCGAGATGGAGAGGGCGCAGCTTCGGCGCGAGGCTCGCGTCTTCACGCTCCAGTACCTCGCCGCCAAGGACGCCACCGAGTTCATCAAGCCGCTGCTCAGCGAGACCGGCTCGGTCGTCGCGCGCGGCGAAGTGGCGCCCGGCTTCATCCCCACGAGCGAGGACGGCGGCGCCGACGACTACGCGTTCACCACGAAGGTCGTCGTGAACGACTTCCCCGAGAACGTCGCGGCGGTCGAGGCGCTGCTGAAGGAACTCGACGTGCCGCCGCGCCAGGTTCGCGTGGAGGCCACGATCCTGCGCACCACCGTCGACGAGACGAACGCCTACGGCCTCGACTTCACCGCGATCGGCAACATCGACTTCACGCAGGTCACGCGCCCGCTCGCCGCCTTCGACAACCTGCTCGACGGCGTGCTCCAGCCCGACCGGGCGCAGGCGCTCGTGATGGACAACTACCCGGTGCTCGATCGTCCGCCGACGCTCAAGATCGGCATCATCTCGAACGACGTGGCGATCTTCATCCGCGTGCTCGACGAGGTGACGGACACCACCGTGCTTGCGCGGCCGACGGTCACCGCCCTGAATCGCCAGCGCGCGCAGGTGCTCATCGGCGAGAAGGTGGCGTACCTGTCGACCACGCAGACGCAGACGAGCACCACGCAGGACGTGCAGTTCCTCGACACGGGCATCAAGCTCTCGTTCCGGCCGTTCATCTCCACCGACGGGCAGATCCGCATGGAGCTGCACCCGAGCGTGTCGAGCGCGCGGCTCGTGAACCTGAAGGTGGCCGGCGGCGGCGAAGCGACCGTGCCCAACGAGAGCACGCAGGAGCTTCGCACGAACATCCGCGTGAAGAGCGGACAGACGATCGTGCTCGGCGGCCTCTTCCGCGAGGACACCACGATCGATCGCCGCCAGGTGCCGTGGCTGAGCGACATTCCGATCATCGGCGCCGCGTTCGGCGGGCAGTCCGACCGCACGAAGCGCGAGGAGATCATCTTCCTGCTCACGCCGACCGTCTTCGAGGACAAGGAGCTCTACGAGAAGGGCGCCGAGTCGCTCGACATCGTCGAGGCGGTGCGCGTCGGCGCCCGCGCAGGGCTGCTGCCGTGGTCGAACGAGCAGTTCGTGGCCGACTACCAGCGCCAGGCGCTCGACGCGTATCGGCGCGGCGAGATGAACAAGGCGCTCTGGTACGCCGACAACGCGGTGCGCATCCGACCCACGCTTCCCACGATGACGCGACTGCGCGAATCGGTGCGCTCCGGAAACCACAGCACGTTCCGCAAGGAACTCGACTCGAAACTGCTCGGTCCTGCGGACGACTCCGCGGGCGATCGGCCGGTGGCGCCGAGTTCCGATCCCACGCTCGAGGCGCCGCCGGGGCCCGCGGTCTCGCCGCCGATCTCGACTCCGCCTCCCGACGCGGGAAGCGCGCCGAACGACGATCCGCCCGATCCGGAGCCCCTCCCGCCGTCGGGAGCGCCGGATCCGGGCGAGCCGCCCACGGGTCCGGAGGTCCGCTCATGAATTCGAGTTCCGTCGCTCGTCTCGTTCGGGTGCGCGCGCCGGCGCGTTGCGCCGCGTGCCTCGCCGCCGTGTCGCTCGTGGCGCTTGCGGCGCCGTCGATGCTCGCGTCGTGCGGACCTTCGAACCGCGGCGTCGAGGCGCGAAAGGCGGCGAACGACCGATTCGACCGCGCGAACGCCCAGGTCGTCTACGACCAGGCGCGGCAGGCGCTCGGCACGGGTCAGTTCGAGGTGGCGCTCGGGCACATCGACAAGGCGATCGAGCGCTTCCCGAAGGATCCGAGCTACTACGTCCTGCGCGGCCGCATCCTCATCGAGCAGCGGCGCACGCATCAGGCCAAGCAGACGCTCGACCGCGCCGTCGAGCTCGACCCGAAGAGCGCCGAAGCGCAGTACTTCCTCGGCGTGCTCGAACAGCAGTGCTCGAACGACGCCGCGGCGCTCGCGCACTACGAGCGGGCGCGCGAGCTCGACCCCAAGAACCTCCAGTTCCTCGCCGCCTGCGCCGAACTGCGCCTCGCCTCCGGCGACCCGAAGGGCGCGATGGCGCTCGTCGAATCGGGATCGAGCACGTTCCAGTACAGCCCCGTGCTCCAGCAGCTTCGCGCGAGCTGCATGGCCATGGCGGGGGAGTCCGACGCCGCGGCGCGCATCATGGAGCAGGCGAGCTCGCGAGATCCGAGCGACGCGACGATGGCGGAGGATCTGCTGCACGCGTACTTCGACGCGGGCGAGTGGGCGGAGTGCCTGCGTCTGCTCGATTCGCCCGTGCTCGCGCCCGCCCGGAACCGGCCCGATCTCGTGCGCCTCCGCGCGCGGTGCCTGATGGTCACCGGTCGCGCCGTCGAGGCGCGCGATCTGCTCGAGTCGACGATGCAGGCGGGGGAGCCGACGGTCGAGCATCTCGTGGCGCTCGGATACGCGTCGTGGGCGGCGGGCGACTGGGTGCGCATGGCGCGCTGCGGCGAGCAGCTCGTCGCCTCGCATCCGCGGCTTCCCGAGGGGTACCTCTTCCTCGGCGCGGTGGAGCGCGAGCGCGGCAATCTCGTGGCGAGCGAGCAATGGCTCGAACAGGCAAGCGTCCGCGACGACTCGCGCGAACTCGTCACGAGGCTGCGGGCACGCGTGCAGGCGCAGCTCGCCCAGCGGGGCGAGACGGCGCAGGGCGGCTGAGTCGATCGAGCCGGGCTCGCTCGCGCTCGAGCTCCGGGGCCCATCTAGAGCGGTTCCTCCTCATTCGTAGCGATCTGGCGGGCTGCGA
>VGXK01000182.1 GCA_016873355.1 Phycisphaerae bacterium
GAACCGCCGACAGCAACGAGGTCTGGCTCGACGTGACGCTGCTCGCGGGCGGCCGCGTGATCGGCCGCTCGGGCGGCATGGACGAGGGCGGCGGCCTCGATCCCTGGAGCCGCTTCTACAACATCTTCCTGCTCGATCGCGAGGGCATGCGCATCGATCGGCGCAACCCCGAACACATCTTCGTGCCGCTCTACAACCACCAGGTTCCCCCCGGCGCCGGCGACGTCACGCATCTGGGGTTCCGCGTGCCGAGCGATTCGCAGGGCGAAATCACGGTGAAGGCGGCGCTTCGCTATCGCAAGTTCGATCGCACCTACCTTCAGCACGTCTACGGCGCGGAGTACGAGAACGATCTGCCGATCATGACGCTCGCCACCGACGAGATCACCTTCCCGCTCGCGTCGCCGGGCGAGCGCGAGGCCGCCACGAACGCCCGCGGCGCCTCGAACGGCGCGAACGCGGCCGCGCCCTTGACCGCGAGCACAACGGCGCCCTTGACCGCGAGCGCGGCCGCGATCACGACTCCCGCGCCGACCACGCCCGAGTGGGAGCGTTGGTACGACTACGCCATCGGCCTGATCCGCACCGCCGACAAGCCCGGCGGCAGGGCGGAGTTCCGGCAGGCGGAATTCGCGTTCGCGCAGGTGGAGCGCCTCAAGCGCCCGGAGGGTCCGCTCGGGATCGCGCGAGTCTGTCTGCTCGAGGGTCGCGTGGAAGACGCGGTCACGGCGCTCGGCCGAGCCGCCGCCCACGATCCGCCCGCGTATCCGTGGAGCGTGGCGTGGTTCAGCGGACTCGCGAATCGCCAGAACGGCGAGCTCGACGCCGCGATTTCGCACTTCGAGCGGCTGCTCGCGAACGACTTCGAGCTCGCCCACGAGCGAGGCTTCGACTTCTCGCTCGACGATCGCATCCTGACGGAGCTCGCGGACACGCTGCTCGAGCGTTCGCGACGGCGCGAGAATGCCGGCGACTCGGCCGGCGCGACGGAGGACCTCGACCGCGCGAAATCGCTCTGCGAACGGGCGCTCGTGATGGATCCCGAGCGCTCGGCCACCTGGTACGTGCTCGAGCGCCTGGAGCTTGCCCGGGGCGACGACGCGGCGGCGGAAGCGGCCGCGAAGCATCATCGCCGCTACAAGGTGGACGACAACGCGCGGGACCACGCGGTGACCGCGGCGCGCCTGCGCTATCCCGCCGCGAACCACGCCGCCGAGGCGGTGGTGATCTACGACCTCCAGCGTCCGGGCGCGTTCGAGCTTCCACCGAGCGCGAGCGCGACGGCGAGGCAGTCCGGAACGAGCGCGGCGTCGCAGCAGTCCGGAGCGAGCGCGGTGTCGAGGCAGTCCGAAACGAGCGCCGTGGCGAAGGATTCGCGGCAGTGAGCGAGCAGGACGGCACGAGCGCGGGCATGGGCGAACTCGCACCCGGTCACGCGGGCGCGGAGGAACTCGTCCACGAGGACGACTCGGTCATCGGTCGCGCCTTCTGGCTGAGCCTGGCGGTGATCGCGGGAATCGGGGTCGTCGTCGCCGTCGCGTGGTGGGCCGCGCGACCCGCGCCGCTCGGTCGCGAAGGATCGACCGCGCGGGTGGCGCCGCCGAAGTCGATGCCGCGCCTGGCGGCGTCGCCGCCTGCCACGCCGTTCACGCGAATCGACTCCGCGGCGGGCATCCGATTCGAGCGGGTGAACGGCGCCGACGGGCGCAAGCTCATGCCCGAGACGCTCGGCGGCGGCGGGGGATTCGTCGACGTCGATTCGGACGGCGACGCCGATCTCGTGCTCGTCGACGGCGACCGCTGGCCGGACGGCCCGAAGGACGGCGCTCGCGGCCAGGGCGTCGTCATCCATCTCAACGACGGCAAGGGCGACTTCACGCTCGCCGCGGACACGGGACTCGAGCGCCCGCTCCAGGGAATGGGCTTCGCCGCCGGCGACTTCGATTCCGACGGCCGCACCGATCTGGCGATCACCTCCGTCGACGGCGTGCGGCTCTACCGCAACGCGTCGGAGAACGGTCGCGTGCTCTTCGAGGACGTCACGAGCGCCGCCGGCATCGACGACAAGGGCTGGAGCACCGCGTCGCTCTTCTTCGACGCCGACGAGGACGGCGACCTCGACCTGCTCGTCGGCCACTACGTGAAGTGGTCCCCGGAAATCGATCTCGCCGTGGACTACCGGCTCACCGGCATCGGCCGCGCGTACGGTCCGCCGCTCGGCTTCGAAGGCACGCAGCTCTCGCTCTGGCGCAACGACGGCGACGGCGCCTTCACCGAAGTCGCCGAGCCGTCCGGGCTGCATGTGAAGAACACGGCGACGGGCGCGCCGGTGGCCAAGACGCTCGGATTGCTCGTCGACGACTTCAACGGCGACGGCCGGCCCGATCTCTTCGTGGCGAACGACAAGACCGCGAACTTCCTCTTCGTGAACGAAGGCGGGGGGAAGTTCCGCGAGACCGGGGCCGCCGCGGGCGTCGCCTTCGATCGCTCGGGCTCCGCAACCGGCGCCATGGGCGTCGACTCCGCGCGGCTGCGATCGCCGAACGAGCTCGCCATCGCGGTCGGCAACTTCGCGAACGAGCCGACCTCGCTCTTCGTGGATCGCGGCGCGCGTCTGCGCTTCTCCGACGACGCGCTCGTCGAGGGCGTCGGCGCCCCGTCGCGGCAACTGCTCAAGTTCGGCACGCTCTTCACGGATCTCGATCTCGACGGGCGCCCCGACCTCGTGAGCGCCAACGGCCATCTCGAGGAGCAGATCTCGGTGGTGCAGTCGAGCCAGCGCTACGAGCAGCCGGCCCAGGCCTTCTGGCATGCGCCGCCGGGTTCGGAGCGCACCTTCTCGGAGATTCCGCCGCGATCTCTCGGCGATCTCGCCGTGCCGCTCGTCGGCCGCGCGCTCGCCGCCGCCGACATCGACGGCGACGGCGACCAGGATCTGCTCATCACGCAGCCTGCCGGTCCGCCCGCGCTCTTCCGCAACGACCAGAAGACGGGCAACCATTTCGTGCGGCTGCGCCTGCGCGGCAAGGCGCCGAACACCGAGGCGATCGGCGCGCGCGTCGAGTGCGTCACCGATGCAGGCACGCAGGTGCAATGGGTGATGCCGTCGCGGAGCTACCTCTCGTCGAACGAGCTGCCGCTCACCTTCGGGCTCGGCGGCGCCACGTCCGCCAAGGCGAGGATCCGCTGGCCCGACGGCACCGAACAGCAGCTCGAGCCCGGGATCGATCGCCTTGTCGAAGTCACGCAGCCCTAGAGCGGTTCCTCCTCATTCGTAGCGATCTGGCGGGCTGCGACTTCGTGTGGCATCGTCGGGCTCCATCGGCGGATCCTCAAGATCCGCCTGCTTCGCCCTCCTTGCCACACTCGTCTCGCCTACGCCAGCTCGCCACGCCTGAGTCGTCACCGCTCCAGGGCCTCGGACCTGCGTCGCGCCGACCGCGAAACGAAAAAGGGCCCCGGTCCGAAGACCGGGGCCCTTGCGAGTTACTCGTGAGAACTCGGTGCGAGCGTCAGCCCGCGCAGGCGCCCCAGTTGCCCAGCAGCGTGCCGAGATCGTCGCCGTCGACGACGCCGTCGTCGTTGAAGTCGGCATCGCAATCCGGGCACGCGCCCCAGGATCCGAGCAGCGTGCCGAGGTCGTCGCCGTCGATCATGCCGTCGTCGTTGAAGTCGGCCGGGCACGGATCAACCCCGATGCACTCGACGCCCGTGACCTTGACCAGGTCGATCGCGGCCTCGGTGACCGAGTTCTCGGGATTGTCCGACACGGTGAAGCGGACCACCATGTTCGCCGTCGGGGTCAGGATCTCCTGGATGCTGTGCGACACGCTGGTCCACGAGTTGCCCTGCCAGTTCACTTCCTCGAGTTCGGTCCAGCTGCCGCCGCCGTCGTTGGAGATCTCGACGATGAGCGCGTCGGCCTGGGCCGGGTTCTGGGTGTTGTCGTCGCAGAAGAACCAGCGGCTGTAGCTCAGGGTGGGCGACTTCACATCGGTGAGGTCGAAGGTCGGCGAGATGAGCCGCGTCGGGCCGCCGTCGAGGTCGGTGTTCGCCGCGGTGCCTGAGCCGACCCAGGTCACCACCGCCTTCGTGCCGCCGCCGGCCGGAGTGGTGCCCGGGGCGCACGCCTTGGTCTGGAAGGTGGTGGCCGTCGGGGTTGCCTGCTCCCAGCCCTTGGCGCCGGCGCCGATCAGGTTGGTGTTCTCCACGGTCCAGCCCTCGAGGCCGGTCTCGAAGCTGTTGTTGAGAATGGTGAGGCTCTGAGTTCCGATCGAGGTCACGTGGTTGATGCCGGGGCTGTTCGCCGGGCTGCGGTACGGTCCGCCGTTGGTGAGATCGAACTCGATGTGCCACTCGATCTCGCTGCCGCACGCGACCGCCGGCAGCGGCACGTTGTACGAATTGCCGCCGTTGGCCGTGAGCGGCACCTGCGTCCAGCCACCGTCGGCAGTCGCGAGCCGGTAGTTCAGCATCGGGGTGCCCACGACGGCGCCGCCGCCGATGATCGAGATGGTGACGGGTACCGCCGAGCCTGCATCGGGATTGATGAACGCCGGCACGCCGCTCGGATAGGTGAAGTCGATGCCGACATTGCGGTTCATGTAGACCGTCATGCCGGCGCACTTGCCGACCACCAGGTCGAGCCAGCCGTCGTTGTCGATGTCCATCGGAGCCATGTCGAACCACGACGAGCGCTCCGCGGACGGCAGCGCCGCGTCTCCCTGGGAGATGCTCAGCAGGTTGTTGACATTGCTGCCGTTCCACACATTGCGGTAGATATGCGAGAAGCGGCCGGTCGACGGGCAGAAGGGCCCGAGATCGGCGTCGACATCGGTGATCATCACATCGCGCAGGCCGTCGTTGTCCATGTCGGCGATGCGGATCGTGTGATCGAACTGGCTCGGCGCGCCCGTGATGTTGTAGGTCGTGAAATTGGGCTGGCCGGTGCCGTCGTTGCCGGTGTTGATGAGGTAACGATCGACGCCGTCGTCGGCGACGACGAGATCGAGCTTGCCGTCGTTGTTGAGATCGCCGGCTTCGTGGAAGTACGGGTTCAGGGCGACCGCGGTCTTGGGCCCGAGGTAGGTCGAACCCGAGTTG
>VGXK01000183.1 GCA_016873355.1 Phycisphaerae bacterium
GATTCGGCGTGACGACCATGACCATGAGCAGGCAGATGAGTCCGCTCACCGTCATGAACACGAACATGATGACCATGAGCACCTGCGCCGAGGTGCCGGATTCGCTCTCGTCGAGGCCGTCGGCGGCACCGAGCCGCACGAGCAGCGCGGCGAAGACGGCGCGATCGGAGAGGATCGGCCACAGGTTCCCGGCGAGGAAGACGAGTATGCCCGCGAAGCCGACGAGCGCGCCGAGCTTCGTGAGCGGATGGCTGAACTCGTCGAGCCACTTGCGCCGCACGATGACGAACATCATCGTCAGCAGGAATCCCTGCACGAGCAGCGCATACGGCGTCGAGCGCAGCGTGAAGTCGAAGAACGGCACGTCGCGGTAGCGCTGCACGAGCGCCGCGGTGTCCGAGTCGTAGAGCAGCGCGTTGTTCGCCGCGAGTTCGTCGTACACCATGCCGAAGAAGGTCGGGAGGATGGTGAAGTACTCGAAGAAGCGCAGGCCCACGAGCTCGAGCCGCGGCAGGATCAGGTAGAGCACGACGACCATGCCCTGCGCCATGATCGACGCCACGCGCGGCCGGCTGGAGGCCATGCCCGCCACCATGCCGGTCATGTGATAGACCCAGACGGAACTGAAGAAGACGAGGTAGAAGTGCGCGAGCTTCCCGAGCGGGAATCCGCTCTTCACGGCCGCGAAGACGATGAAGGGCATCGTGAGCAGGAAGAGGAAGTACTCGCGCACCGGCAGGCCGAAGAGGAAGCCCGCGATCTTCGCGGTCGCCGACATCGGCGTCATGCGGTGGTAGTCGAGCAGGCGCTCCTCACGCTCGCGCGAGAGGCCGGACGCCACGGCGCCGGTCCCGAGCAGCATCATGATGACGGCCTGGATGATGATGACCGGAATGAAGGTGACCTTCGCCGAGTTCTCCGCGTTCCAGATGCCGCGATGCGTCGAGGTGAGGTAGGTCATCAGGAACACGAAGGCCGTGACGGTGACGACGACGAGTCCCCACGAGAGCATGTGCTTGGCGCGAAGGCGGGCGCGTGCGCACTTGACCCAGATGGGTCGAGGATCGAAGGAGCGGCGCGACGCGGCAATCGGCTCGGCAACGGTCGCGATGCGGCTCATCCGGTCACGCTCTTCGCGCCGACGTGGAGCAGGATCTCCTCCACGCCGAGCCGCTTCTCGGTGAACGAGCGCACGGGGATCTCGGCGAGCATCAGGGCTCGGAGCAGTTCCACGACCCCCTGATCGTCGCCGGCGAAGTCGAATTCGAACGTGCTGCCGCGCGCCTCGACCTCGCCCACGTGAAGGAACGCCCGGACCTCGGCCGCGTCCACGCGCCGCCCGTTCGCGAGCACCTCCACCACGATGCGACGGCGACGATTGTGCCGCGCCACGAGGGCGTCGATCGTGCCGCTCTCGATGAGTCGCCCCTTCTCCATGATGCCGATCGAGGTGCAGAAGGTGTTGAGCTCGGCGAGGATGTGCGAGGAGACGAGGATCGTCTTGCCGCGCGCCGCCTCGCGCTTCATCAATTCGCGCAGGTCGATGCGCGCGAGCGGATCAAGGCCGCTCGCGGGCTCGTCGAGCAGCAGCACGCGCGGGTCGGGCAGCAGCGTCTTCGCCAGGACGAGGCGCTGCCGAAGGCCCGTCGAGAGCGTCTTGGCGAAGCGAAGGCGCTGGTCGGAGAGTCCGACCTGGTCGAGCAGTTCCGCGACCCGGCGCCGTCGATCCCGGCGGACCACGAAGTAGGCGCCCGCGAAGAGATCGAGGAACTCCCAGCATCGAAGGTCGCCGTACGCCGGCGGATTGTCGGGCATGTACCCGAGGATCCGATGCACGGCGGCGGGATCCTCGGCGACGTCGATGCCGGCGATCCGCACCTCGCCGTAGGTCGGCCGCAGCAGCGTGGCCATCACTCGAATCGTGCTCGTCTTGCCGGCGCCGTTGGCGCCGATGAGACCGAAGACCTCACCCGCGCCGATCGAAAGCGACAGGTCCTCGACGGCGGTGACGTCGTCGTAATCGACGCGAAGGTCGGTCGTCTCGATCATCCGTGCTGTTCCACGATCACGGCGCGGGCGTGCATGCTAGGGCAAGTTCGGAGAGGGCCGTACGGCCTTTCGGAATGGGGGTTCGTCGAACCTCCATTCGCTTTCATTCGCACTTCATCGTGCAGCGATGCCGGTCGCGGAGGATTCCCCGTCGGGTTCGGATTGCCCCGCAGCCGATGCGGCCGCCGAGCCGAGCCCGTGGCGGATGGAAGCAGACGAGGTTGCGCCGCAGAGCATTCGACGAAGGGAGCGTTCCATGAAGATGCGTTGCGTTCGTGTCGCCGTGACCGCCGCGACCGTGGCGATCTCGACGATCGCCGGCTGCGAACGAGAGATCGCAAGCAGCAGGACGACCACCGTCGAAGGGAACGCACGGTCAAGACCGAGGAGGAGCGCGTGACGCGGGCTCCCGACGGCAGCGTCACCAAGGAGCAATCGTCGAGCAAGAAGACTCCGCCGAAGTCGCCGTGAGCGCTACGGACAGGTTCCCCAGGCGCCGAGCATTTCGGCGAGATCAGAGCCGTTGATGAAACCGTCTCGATCGACGTCCGCGGGGCAAAGGCACTCGCAGACGGCGCCCCACGCGCCGAGAATGCTCGCGAGGTCGGATCCGTCCACCACCTGGTCGCCGTTCAGATCCGCGGCGCACGGCGTGATGAAATAGAACTGGAGATCGTTTTCGAACTCCACTCGTCCCAGCGAGAGCCACGTGGATCCGTCGACCGTGTACTCCGACCATCCGTCCTCGAAGGCGGTCTGCGGCGTGTACCCATACCACTGGAGGCTCCGCATCACCCAAGCCCAGTAGGTTCCGCCGGTGCTCGAAAGCCGCAGGGAGTAGGTGCCGCCTTCGAGCAGCGTGTGCGGCTCGTCGAATCGCGCCGAGACCCATCGCGCGCCGTGACCGAAGTCGTCCGAAGTGATCGGCTGCTCGAACGAGGGAGCAGGCCCGACCGTGATCTTCCACGCGGGAATCGTGACGGAGTCGATCTCCTCGTCCGCGCCGTTGCGGAGCGAAACCACGAGAGGGCTCGACGTGCCCTCGACCCGGAGAAGCCGCACGCCGACTCCCAGCACGACTCGATCGACGCACGACACGGTGAAGCGCTCCCGGGCCATCTTGGTGGATCCGTTGATTTCTCCGACGAGCTGCTCGTTCGTGCAGTCCTGCTCGGCCTCGGGGCACAGGTACGACGCCTCTCCGTAGCTCATTCCCTGGTGCGCACCGTTCTGATACTCGATGTCCGCGATCGGGCACATCGATTCCACGGCGTGCCAGGCCCCGAACTGGAAGTAGCCGTTCTTCCAATCGGATTCGGCGAAGCGCTCATTCAGCGGGCCGTCCTCGTCGAAGGAAAGGCGAGTCCAGTGATTGAGCGAGAAGAAGTTGTTCGTGGGATCCAGGTCGATGTTGTCGAAGACGAGGTGGTAGAGAGCGCCTCTCGTCGTCGTGTACGGCGTCGTGAACGAGACGAGGCGTCCGTTGCTGCTCACGATCGACTCCTCCACGGGTTGCGACGCGAGCGCGGGTCCGCTCGGGAAGTTGTCCGCGGTGCCGTCGTCGGCGAAGAGTTCGAGCTTCCAGCGGCCGCCCGTTCCTCCGCCGTATCCGGGAAGGTCGGCGCTGAGGAAGGGGAATCTCACCGCGACGAGCGGACTCGATTGCTCGGCGCGGAACCGGATGAAGTGCCTGAGCCCGCCCACGCTGCCGCCGACCGTGGTGTTGGCGAGCGCATCACCGCCGATGCCGGGTCCGTAGGTTCCGGGTCCACCGCCGTTCGCCAATTGAGCATTCGAGCGTGACGCGAAGCAGAGGGTCGTGAGAAGGGAAATCGCGAGGGGAACGAGTCTCGGGGCGCGCACTTCTGGCTCCGTCGTTGCGGTGCGTGGACTGGGCGAAGCGGTCGACGATGGGCAGGGAGTGTAAATGGCGGCGTCGAGCGGACGACCCGGCGCGCAACGAGAGAAGACGGGGAAATCGAGGTCCTCGAGTCGATGCCGATTCGACGACGACGGCGCCACGAGCGACGGTCATCGGCGCCGAATTCGGAAGGGACGGATCGGCCGCATCGCGATCCGCGATCGTTTCGCCGATCCCCGGGGCCGCCCATGAAAACTTCCGCAGCGCCCCTGCCCGGCGAGCGCGGCGTCGACGCTCAGTCCCAGCTGCCGAGCAGGTCGCCGAGATCGGAGCCGCCCACCACTCCGTCGCCGTCGAGATCCTCGGCGCAGCCGGCGCAGGGGCCCCAGGCGCCGAGCAGGGAACCGAGGTCCGATCCGTCGACCAGCCCGTCGAGGTTGAAGTCCGCCGGCTTCGTCACGAGCATGTCGACGAGGCTGGTCGAGATGCCGGCGCCGCTCGGTGGAATCGTGTGGTCGATGATCGCCGATGCGACCGCGCGAATCGTGTAGTGGCCGGGCTCGAGCACGCCCGTCGCCTCGAACTTGACGTCCTCGCTGCCCGCGCTGCCGTTCAGCGCCACGCCCTCGCTGAAGACGACCGCGTTCGCGGCGTCCTTCAGCTGCGCCAGGGAGTTGACGTAGACGATCGAGGAGGAGCTGTCGATGCTCAGCGCAATCTCGGCGAGGAAGCGAGCTCTCGCACCAAGCGTGAACTCCACTTCGAAGCTCGAACTCGAGATGGCGTGGATCACGGTCATCGGGTTCGCGGCCGCGGACGAGCACGACGCGACGTAGGCGAGGATCTGCGTCGGATTGATCTCGGAGTACTGCCCGGACGACGCAAGCCCCTGTGCGGAAGTGCAGGTCCGGACCGCATCGGCTTGGCTCTGGAACGTGGAGAAGTCGGTGGCCTCGTCGAAGTCCGAGAGCGATGAGGGAGGGCCGCACGGCGGCACGATCACGAACGCGCTGACGGAACGATCCTGCGCGGTCGGCGTCATCGACGGAGGAGCGGAGTCGGCGAGTGTCGCGGTGGTGGAGAGGAACAGCGCACCGACCGCCGCGATCGGACGGAATCCATTCGAGTCGTGCATACGAGACATGGTCGACCCTCCGCAGGCGGAAACCGCGTCGAGTCCCTGCT
>VGXK01000184.1 GCA_016873355.1 Phycisphaerae bacterium
CCACCTTCGGTCGCGGGCGCAGCCGGCCGAGCGCTTCGAGCGTGGCCTTCACCAGGTTCTTCGCATTCGTCGAGCCGTAGCACTTCGTGAGGCAGTCGTGCACGCCGACCATGTCGAGGATGCCGCGCACCGCGGTGCACGCGATGACGCCCGTGCCCGGGCTCGCGGGAATCAGCCGCACCTTGCTCGCGCCGAAGCGGCCTTCCACCTCGTGCGGAATCGTGCGTCCCTCCATGGGGAAGGGCTTCATCTTCCGGCGCGCCTCGCGCTGCGCCTTCTCGATGCTCTGCGGCACCTGGTTGCTCTTGGCGTAGCCGATGCCGACGCGTCCGTTCTTGTCGCCCACCACCACGAGCGCGGAGAAGCTGAAGCGACGGCCGCCGGCCACGGTGCTGCTCGTTCGATAGATGCCGACCGTGGTCGAATCGACATCGGAGGACTGTTCGCTCATGTGATGCATGGGTGCTTCTTCTCCGGCGCGGTCAGAACGAGAGGCCGCCCTCCCGAGCGGCGTCGGCCAGCGCCTTGACGCGGCCGTGGTATCGGTATCCGTTGCGATCGAAGACGACGGCCTTCACCCCCGCCTTCGTGGCGCGCTCGGCGACGCTCCTGCCGACGATCTTCGCCGCGTCGACGTTCCCGCCCGCCTTCGTGGACGCGGCGCCGTCGCGCGAGCTGGCGCTGGCGAGCGTGCGGCCGGAGAGATCGTCGATCACCTGGGCGTAGATGTGCTTGAGCGAGCGGAAGACGCTGAGGCGCGGACGCGCGGGCGTTCCGCGGATGCGCTGGCGCAATCCCTTCTTGCGTCGGGCTCGTCGCTGGATTCGGATGCTCTGTGCCATGGGTGCTGTTCCGTGAGACTCGATGCGGCGGCGCGTGCGATTCGCTCGGGCGCCGCGTGCGGCGGCGCGTCGATCAGGCGCCGAAGGCCTTGCCCTTCTTCCTCTGGATGACTTCCTCCGCGTACTTGATGCCCTTGCCGTTGTAGGGCTCGGGCTTGCGCTGCTGGCGGATCTGGGCCGCGAGCTGGCCCACCTTCTGCCGATCGGCGCCCGTGATGTCGACGAACTGCTGCGTGACGGTGACCGTGACGCCGTCGGGAATGCCGATCTCGATCGGATCGCAGTAGCCGACGGTGAGCACGATCTTCTTGCCCTGCACCTTCGCGCCCCAGCCCACGCCGATGATCTCGAGCTTCTCGGCGTAGCCCTTCGTGACGCCCTCGATCGCGGTGGCCACGAGCGCGCGCGTGGTGCCCCAGTACGCGCTGGCGCCGGGCGAGTCCGTCTCCTTCACCGCGGGTTCGCAGCGAACCTCGTTCGCGGCGGCGGCGACCTTCACTTCGGGTCGATGCGTGAAGGAGATCTTTCCCTTGGGTCCCTGCACGTCGATCACGCGGGTGGAGGCGTTCACCGCCACCTTCACGCCCGACGGCACGGGAACCGGCTTCTTTCCGATGCGGCTCATGGCTTCCTCTCGTTCGCGCCCCGCTCAGCAGACGGTGGCGACGACCTCTCCTCCGATGTTCACTTCGCGGCACTTGCGGTCGCTCATCACGCCGCGACTCGTCGACACGATCGAGATGCCCAGGCCCTGGAGCGGCTTGGGCAGATCGTCGACTCCCTTGTAGACGCGGCAGCCGGTGCGGCTCACGCGCTGGATTTCGTTGATGATCTGCTCGCCGCGCGTTCCGTACTTGAGGTCGACGCGGATGAGTCCCTGTCGGCCGTCCTCGACGAGGTCGAAGCCCTTGATGTAGCCCTCGTCCGTGAGCACGCGCGCGACGCCAAGGTTGAGCTTGTTCTTCACGCAGAGCACGGTCTTCGAGCGGTTCCGCAGTGCGTTGCGGATGCGGGTGAGCATGTCGGCGGTGAGGTCATGCAGCGGCATGGGTTGATTCCTCGTTGATCGCGTGGTTCGAGAGTGCGGTTCGCCGTCGATGCATCACCAGGACGCCTTGCGCATGCCGGGCACCATGCCCTGGAGCGCGAGCTCGCGGAGCAGGATGCGGCTGATGCGGAACTTGCGATACACGCCGCGGCTGCGGCCGGTGATCTCGCAGCGGTGCTGCTTCCGCGTGGAGAACTTGGGGGTTCGCTTCATCTTGGCGAAGACGCGCTTGCTGGCCATGGTTCGGGTCTCGAGTCGGTGCGTTGGGGTTCGGTGCGGAATTCGTGGGTTGCGTCGATCGATCGACGGGATGCGATCTCAGGCCTTCGCCGGTTCCGCGCGGCGCTGCTGCGACGGTTCGGGTCGCACGAAGGGCATGCCGAGGCGGTCGAGCACGAAGCGGCTCATGGCCGGCGTGCTGCGATCGAAGACGAGGTTGATGTTCATGCCGTGCGTGTGGACGACGTTCGCCATGTTGATCTCGGGCCAGACGGCCTGTTCCGAGAGGCCGAACGCCCACGAGCCGGACTTGTCGAAGGACTTGTCGTTCACGCCGCGGAAGTCCTTGATTCGCGGAATGGCGAGGTTGATGAGCCGGTCGAGGAAGTGCCACATGCGGTCGCGACGCAGCGTGACCATGAAGGCGCTCGGCGCGCCCTCGCGCACCTTGAAGTTCGCCACCGACTTGCGGGCCTTCACCATCACCGGCTTCTGTCCGGTGATCTTCATGTAGGTGTCGATGACGGCGTCGCGATACTCGGGCTTGAGCTTCTGGTTCTCGAGCACCTTGCCGACGCCGGTGTTCACCATGATCTTGGCGAGCTTGGGAACCTGGTGACGGTTCTCGAGCTTGAACTCGCTCATGACCGCGGGCATGACCTCTTCCCGGAACTTCTGCTCGAGTCGCGGCACGGGATGGGCCCGCTTGCCGGGAACGTGCGGAGCGCGCGGCGCCTGCGGCTCGCGCGGTGCCTTGCCTTCGCCGTCGCCGCGCTTCTTGCCGGCGTCCTTGCCTTCCCTGGCTCCTTCCTTGCCGGCGCCCTCCTTGCGGGGCTTGCCTTCGTGCGACTTGCCCTCGCGCGACTTCCCCTCGGGCGCGTTCGCGTCCGCGGACTTCGCCTCGGGCGACTTCGCCTCGGCAGCGCCCTCGTCGCGGGGCTTCGCGTCCCTGGCTTCCTTCGGTTCCTTCTGCTCTTCGGACATGGGTGGACCTCGTTCTCGCTCGCTCGAATCGGATCAGCCGGCGCGACGCGCGTTGCGCGGACGGTGGAGCACGTGGAGCTCGGAGCCGCCGCGGGCGGCGACCCGCACCTTCGTGCCGTCGCTCTTCACGGCGAACCGCACGCGCGTGGGCTTGCCGTCGACGACGGGGCTCACGTTCGATGAATGGATGGGGAACTCGCGGCGCACGCTGCTTCCCTGCGGGCGCTGCTGCGTGGGACGCAGGTGCTTCGTGCGGACGTTGACGCCCTTCACGACCACGCGCTCGCCGTCGGCGACGACCGCAAGCACTTCGCCGGTGGCGCCCTTGTCGTTGCCGGCGGTCACGACGACCAGATCACCCTTGCGTACATGTCGCGGCATGACTCAGACCACCTCCGATGCGAGGGACACGATCTTCATGTAGTTCTTCTCGCGCAGCTCGCGGGCGACGGCGCCGAAGATGCGGGTGCCGCGCGGATTGCCGTCGTTGTCGATCAGCACGCAGGCGTTCGAGTCGAATCGCACGTAGCTGCCGTCGTCGCGGCGCGTGGGATACGAGCAGCGCACGATCACGGCCTTCACCTTGTCGCCGGTCTTCACGTCCCCGGTGGGAAGGGCGCGCTTGACGGTGCAGACGACCTTGTCGCCCACGCCCATCGTGACGCGGCGGAACTTGCCCTTGGCCGTGCTCACGCCGAGCACGCCGATGACCATGGCTTCCTTGGCGCCCGAATTGTCGGCGACGACGAGTCTCGTTTCCTTCTGGATCATCGAGCGGCCTCCTCGGTGACGATGGGCTCCACCGGCTCCGCCGCACGCTCGACGACGCGGACGAGGATCCAGCTCTTCGTCCGCGAGATCGGGCGGCACTCGGCGATCTCCACGCGGTCGCCCGACTTCGACTCGTTCTTCTCGTCGTGCACGTGCAGGCGGGTTCGCTTGCGCACGTACTTGCCGTACTTGGGGTGCTTCGAGAGGAACGGAAGCACGACCGTGCGCGTCTTGTCGCGCGCGGCGCTCTCCACGATGCCGACGCGGCGCGGGCTCTTCGGCGGGACGTCGATGGGTCGTCGATTGCTGGTCACGGGGCGTTCTTCCTGCCGGCGGTCGCGGCGGAGGCGGTCGTCAGGGTGCGGGCGCGCGCCTCGGTCCTGAGGCGCGCGATCTCCTTGCGAAGCTTCTTGAACTGCGAGGTGTCGGCGATCTTCTCGGTGACCGCCTGGCTGCGGAGATCGAAGAGCGAGCGCTGCGCCGCCTTCACCTCCGCCTCGATCTTGTCGAGGGCGTACTTGCGGATCTCCGAGGCCTTCGTGGTCTTGCTCATGGTCGTGGTCCGTTCTCGTGCGTCACACCGCCAGGCGCCGTTCGACGAAGCGGCAGCGCACCGGCATCTTGTGGGCGATTCGCGCGAAGGCCTGCTTGGCGAGTTCCTGCGGAACGCCGGCGATCTCGAAGAGGATGGTGCCGGGCTTCACGCGCGCGGCCCAGTACTCGACATCCGCCTTGCCGGTGCCCATGCGCGTCTCGAGCGGCTTCTTCGAGATCGGCTTGTCGGGGAAGACGCGGATGTAGAGCTTGCCCTGTCGCCGCAGGAAGTGCTGCGCCGCGATGCGGCCCGCCTCGAGCTGCTTGCCCGAGACCCAGTGCGGCTCGAGGCTCTGGAGGCCGAAATCGCCGAAGGCCACGTAGTTGCCGCGCGTGGCGTTGCCGCGCAGCTTGCCGCGCTGCTGCTTGCGGTACTTGACTCGCTTGGGAAGGAGGGACATGGGGTTCTCTCGTCTCGATCGTGTCGGTCGTGGTCGTTCGTCTCGGAGCGATGCTCGGCGTTCGCCTCAGCGGCGTCCGCGGGCGCGGGCCCTTCCTCCGGCCGCGTTCGAAGTGGTCTCGTCGTCGGCCTCCGTGTACATGCCCTTGAACACCCAGATCTTCACGCCGATCGCCCCGTAGGTGGTGAAGCTGTGCACGAGCGCGTACTCCACGTGCGCCTGGAGCGTCGAGC
>VGXK01000185.1 GCA_016873355.1 Phycisphaerae bacterium
CATCCGGCGGCACGAAGGCGCCGAGAGCTTCGGCATCACGAATCCGCTCGTGACCGCCGCCGACGGATCGAAGATCGGCAAGACCGAGAAGGGCGCGGTGTGGGTCACGGCCGACAAGACGTCGCCCTACAAGTTCCATCAGTACTGGCTGAACACGACCGACGCGGACGCCGGACGGTACCTGCGCTGGTTCACCTTCCTGCCGCGCGAGCGCATCGAGCAGCTGGAGGCGGCGCTGGCGGCCAAGCCCGAAGCGCGGGAGGCGCAGATGGCGCTTGCCGACGAGATGACCACGATGTTCCACGGCGCGGAAGAGACGAAGCGCGCGAAGGCCGCCGCGGCGGCGCTCTTCAGCGGGGAGGTGCGTTCGCTCGACGAGGCGATGCTGCGCGAAGTGGCGGAGGAGCTGCCGTCGAGCGAGATCGAGCCCGCGCGGCTCCGCGATCCGGGCGTTCCGCTCGTGGACCTGCTGCCGGAGACCTCGCTCGCCAAGAGCAAGCGCGAGGCGCGCGAGTTCCTCGCGGCGGGGGCCGTGCTGCTCAACGGCGAGAAGGCGGGCGCGGATGCGGCGCTCCGCAAGGGCGACTTCCTGCACGGCCGGGTGGCGCTGCTGCGGCGCGGTCGCCGCAACTGGCATGCCGTGCGGCTCGCGAGCGATTGAGGGCGTGGTGATCCTGTCCACGGAACCATGAGGACGATCGTCGTCGACCCAGGTCCGCCGCTTCGAGGGTGTGCGAATCGAGCGCGTGGTCATGACCGACCTCGGCCTTCTCGTGCGCACGCAAGGGAACTCGCTTCCCTGGTGCCGCGCCTCTCGATCGGCGGACCGTCCTGACCTGCGCTGCGCACGCTTCGGTCCGTCGCCCTCGAACAGCGCTTCGGTCCGTGATCAGTTGCGCGGCGGCGCTGCCGGCTCCACCGGCGGTGAGGTGCGTGGCCGTTCGGTGATGCGCAACGGGATCGATGGCGTCGTCTCGTTCGAGCCGCCGATCTTCGTGACCGTCACGCCGGGCGGCAGCAGCCACATCGACACCTGCCGCGCGTTGATGCGGCGGGCCAGGTCGTCGGCGCCCAGGTGCACGATCGCCGCGATCCGCGCCTTGCCCGACTCGATCTGCGAGATGGCGTCGCCCGGCCCCGAGACCGTGACGCTGCGGAGGAATTCGCTTCCCGGCTCGATCTGCACTTCGAAGTTGCGAAGGTCGACCGGCGGTCCCGCCACCTGCACGGGCACGGTGGGAAGCACGGCGGTGCGGTCGCGCGACTCGAGTCGGAACGTCACCTTCACGCGCTCCGGCACCACCTTCGTCTCGCCTCGCGCGGACTGGAAGACCTCGGGAAGTCGCAGCGGCACCTCGAGCGTGTGCCGCCCCGGCTCGAGCGCCCGCACGTCGACGAACGCCTCGAGGCGCGCCTTGGGCGACGCATCGGCGAGCGCTTCCGGCAGCGTGACCTGCGCTTCGGCGGGCTCGATCGCGACCGCACCGGAGATCTGAGCGAGCGGCAGCACCGCTTCGATCTTCACCGTGCGCGTGACGAGGCGCCCGATGGTGATCGTCACCGAGTCGGGCTTCACCGCTTCCACGACCAGGTCGGAGCGCTGAATCTGCGGCAGGTCGGCGATCGCGCCCTTGAGCACGACGTTGAAGTTGCCGGGCGCCGCGGGAACTCCGCCGAGACCGAGCTTGAGGTCGACGCCCTTCTCGAGCAGCGACTCCGCCTGGCGGATCGACTGACGCGAGCCCTTCACCTCGATCGTCACCGGCACCGGCTGCGACGGCTCGACCGAGAGCGACTGGCCTTCGCCGGGAACGAAGCGCACCGCGCCCGAGATCGTCTGCGTTTCGAGCGTCTTCTCCGCGGCCCAGGTCCAGATGAGCAGCGTGACCACCGTCGCGATGAGCGCCGTCGAGATTCGATTCGTCCATTCGCCCATCGTTCAGCCTCGTCGCACGACCGCGTCCTCGGCGTGGGCCGGAGGCAGCGCGTGCTCGGCGCCGTTCGTCTCGTCGGCGTGATCGCGATCGCCCGGCCGCGCCGGCGTCCGGCCGCCGAATCGCCCGAGTCGATTCAGCAGCGACGAGCTCGCCTGCTGCGCCGCAGGCTGCAGGTGGCGGCGCAGCACGCTTTCCAGGTCGTCCGGCTTGATTTCGTCGGAAAGGCGGCCCTTCTCGGCAAGGCGGATCGATCCGGTCTCCTCGCTCACGACGACGACGAGCGCGTCGGTCTCGACGGTGGTGCCGACCGCCGCCCGGTGGCGCGAGCCGAGTCGATGTCCGACGCCCTCGTCCGCGAGCGGGAGCTGCACGCACGCGGCGGCGATTCGATCTCCGCGGATCACGACCGCGAGATCGTGCAGCGGGCTGCTCGGCCAGAAGATCGACTCGAGCAGTCGCGCGCCGACCACGGCGTCGATCGGCACGCCGTTCGCGGCGAGTCCTCCGAGCGGCACGGTGCGCTCGATCACGATCACGGCGCCGAAGGTGTTGCGCGAGAGGAACTCGACCGCCTCCGCGACCGCATCGAGCGTGCGATCGCGTCTCCGCCGCGCGGGGTGGAACGCCGCGGTCTGGCCCAGCCGCACCATTCCCTGCCGCAGTTCCGGCTGGAAGACGACGAGCAGGAAGATCGCGAGCGCGCCGAGCAGGCCCTCGCTCAGGAATCGCAGTCGCGCGAACGAATCGCTGAAGAGACCGACCACGCGCAGGGCGAGAAAGAGCGCCGCCACGAGCACGATGAGTCCCTTGAAGACGCCCGCGCCGCGCGTGCCCTGCAGGAAGCGCAGCACCAGGAAGACGCCGAGCCAGATCACCGCCATCTCGATGACGACCGCCAGCGGATCCTGACCTCGGAAGAGCTGGAGCAGGCGATCGCGCATCGGCGCGCCGAGTATAGCCCGCGCCCTTCGCCGCCACGGACGGATAGCATGCGCTCGATGCCCGCGCAGACGAATCGACTCTCGATCGGTCGCACCACCGGACGATGCGCCGCGACCGGCGCGGCGCTCGTGCCGGGATCGAGGTGCGTCGCGGTCGTCGTCGATCGCGGCGACGAGGGATTCGAGCGCCTCGACTTCGCGCCGGAGGCGTGGGAATCGACGCCGCGCCCCGCCGGCGTGCTCTGCGTCTGGCGCACGATCGTGCCCGAACCCGAGGCGAAGCGAGGCATCGTCATCGACGACGAAGTGCTCGAGGAGATGGTGGCGCGGCTCGATGGCGACGAGCGCCCGGAACGAGTGGCGTTCCGCTGGCTCGTGGCGCTCATGCTGCTTCGCAAGCGCCGGCTGCGGCACCTGGGCGTCGAGCGGCGCGGAGAGCGCGAGGTCTGGTCCTTCGCGCGGCGCGGCGAGGAGAACGCCGCTCCGTTCGAGGTGGTGAACCCGCACCTGGGCGAGGAGGACCTCCGGTCGCTCGCGGAGCAGCTCGGCGCGTTCGTGGAATCGGACCTCGATTGAGGCGCGACGCGATGTCGACGCCCACACGACTGCTCGCGGCGCTGGTCCTGTCGCTTCCCGCGGCGTGCTGTCCCGACCCGCCGGCGCCCGCGCCGGGATCGTTGCCGGCGCCGCCCGGAGTCGACGCGAACTCGTCGAGCGCATCGAATCCCGGCGCCGGCCAGGACGCGCATCAAGGCGCGGGACCGAGCGCCGCCGAACTTCTCGACTCGCACGCCTCGCAGTTGGCGCGCCTTCCGACGCTCGTCTCCGGCGGCGTGCTCGAACTCTCCTGGGACGACGCGGACGGTCATCACTTCGAGCAGGGCGACCTCGATCTGCGTCATCGCGCCCCGAATGAGCTCTCGCTTCGCCTGAGCAAGGTGGGCGAGACGCAGTTCATGGGCGGCTGCAATGCGGACGCGTGGTGGTGGTTCGAAGGCTGGTCGAAGCCGACTCGCTTCTGGACGCGCCCGCGCGCCGCATCGCGCAATCCCGACGACGCGAATCGTCCGCCGATCACGATGGACGAGATGCTCGCGCTCCTGGGCCTGCGTGAACTCGGTCGCACGGGCGCCGAGGCGCGGCGGGATCCGGAGACGCCGCCGTGGATCGTTCGATTCGCCGTCGAACTGAGCGCCGAACAGTCCGTGCTCGGCCTTCCCACGCGCGTGTTCTTCGACCGCGGTCAACTGCGGGGAGAAAGCATCTGGCTGCCCATGCGCATCGAGGTGCTCGACGCCGACGGCGTCGTGCTCATCGCATCCCAGCTCGACGAGTATCGGCGCATCGAGCGCCGGGAGCGGGCGCCGGGCGACTGGCCGGCGATCGCCACGCGCGTGCGAGTGACCGTTCCGGCTCGCGGCGAACGCGGCGCGTTCGCTTGGCTCGTCGTGCTCGACCGACCGAGCGCCTCCGGCGAGCGAATCGTCGAGAAGCTCTTCGACCCCACGGCCGTGCGAGATTCGCTGCGGCCTCAGCTCATCGACGACGGATCGGCGCCGGAGCCGCCATGAACGGCCTGCGTCTTGGCGCGGCGTTCGCGCTTGCCGCCGCGATCGCGATCGGGGCCGGCGCCGGCGCCCCTCCCGGCTCGGCGCCGCGCGTGCTCGCCGCCGGCAACGCGTCGCATCTCTGGATCGTGGCCAGGAACGAGGGCCGCGTGAAGCTCTTCCACGCCGCCGACACGATGGAACCGGGCACGATGCGCGAAGCGGCGATCCTCGCCGAGGGAATGCCGATCGACATCGCCGCATCCGGCACGCGCGTCGACCTGCTCTTTCCGGCGCGCTCGGCGATCCTTCCCCGCGCGCACATCCTCTCGACCTCCACGCGCCAGCATCCGGCGAGCGGTCGATGGCTCTCGGTTCCGGCCGATCGGCTCGAGCTCATGCCGGCGCTTCCGGAGGAGAAGGAGATCGAGAGCTTCGCGTCGTCGGAGAGCGGACCGATGCTGCTGCATGCGGGTTCCGCCCGACTGTGGCGGCTCGAGCGCGGCGAGTGGCAGGCGATCGATCTGCCGCGAGCGGTGGCGGAGGCGCCGGCGCGCCGCATCGAGCGACGATCGAAGTCGACCTCCGTGCTTGCGCGAAGCGGACCCGACGGCGGCTGGGAGCGCTGGACCCACGACGACGACGGCTGGCGGCGAGTCGG
>VGXK01000186.1 GCA_016873355.1 Phycisphaerae bacterium
GGCGACGCCGCGAGCGCCGCCGCGAGCGCGGCCACGAGCGCCGGGCGGCGAATCGACCGAGCCGCGACGCCCTTGCGAGGACGGGTCCAGGTGCCGGGGTCGAAGAGCCTTTCGACGCGCGCGCTCGTGCTTGCGGCCCTTTCGCCGACGCCCGTGCTGCTGCGAGGCGTGCTCGCCGCGGACGACACGCGGCATCTGGCCGCCGCGATCGGCGCGATGGGAGGCCGCGTCGCGCGACTGCTCGGCGACGACTGGCGGATCGACGGCCGCGAGATCGGCGCCGCGTCGCGACGAGTCGAAGTCGATCTCGGCGACGGCGGCGCCCCGGTGCGCTTCGCGATGGCGCTCGCGACGAGGCGCTCGGGCGAGACGCGGCTCGACGGCTCCGCGCGGCTGCGCGAGCGCCCGATCGAGGACGGCGTCGAATTGCTGCGGGCGCTCGGCGCGTCGATCTCCTACGGGCGTGAGCAGGGGCGTCTTCCGGTCGTGGTGCACGGCAGGCTCGCGGGCGAGACGGCGACGATCCGGGTGGCGCGAACGGCAAGCAGCCAGTTCGTCAGTGCGCTGATGCTGATCGCGCCGTCGCTGCCGACGGGACTGCGGCTCGAGTTCACGGAGGCGCCGACGAGCGCGTCGTACCTGGCGCTCACGATCGAATCGCTGCGAAGTTTCGGGGCGAAGCTGAGGGGCTCCGCGGCGCGCGCGGGCGATGAGATCGAGATTGCCCCCGGGCTCTCGCCCGCCGGGGAACTCCGGATTCCCGCCGACGCGAGCAGCGCCGTGGTCTGGGCGGCCGCGGCCGCGATCGTTCCCGGCAGTCGGATCGAAATCGCCGGCGTGCGCCGCGATGCCCAGCCCGATCGTGCCGCGATCGAGGCGATCGGCCGCATGGGCGCCTCGATCGAGTGGAGCGACCAGGGCGTGACCGTCTGCCACGCGCCGCTTCGAGGCGTCGATCTCGATGCGTCGAGCTGGCCGGATGGCGCGCTCGCCGTTGCCGCCGCCGCGGGCGCCGCCTCGACGCCGACGCGACTGCGTTCGCTCGGCACGCTCCGCGTCAAGGAGAGCGATCGACTCGCCGCCGTGCGCGACGAGTTCGGCGCGCTCGGCCTTCACGCTCGCATCGACGGCGACGATCTCGTGATCGAACCGCGCGAGGCGCCGGGGGCGCCGGTCGTCGTCCACGCGCATCGAGACCATCGAATCGCCATGATGCTGGCGCTCGTCGGACTTCGACGCGGCGGCGTGATCGTCGACGATCCCGCGTGCGTGTCGAAGAGCTATCCCGCGTTCTGGTCGCATCTGGCGATGCTGCAGGGCCGCGGCGCGGGCGCGGGCGGCCTCGTTTGAGCCGCACGCTCGTTTCCGCGATACTGCGACGAATGGCTGCGTTTCGGCGTCTCGCGGCACGCATGCCCGCATTCTGGCACTTCGCGGCGCGGATGCTGCGAACGAAGTTCCAGCTCGGGGCGGCGCTCCTCCTCGCGGCGATCTCTGCGGTGGGCCTCGGCGCGGGACTGCTGAGCCTCGGTCCGATCCTCAAGATCCTGCTCGACCCCGCGCAATCCGGAGGCCTGCACGCGCTCGTCGAGACCCACAACGCCGGCGCCGACTGGACACGCATTCCCGACTGGATCGCGTCGCGCCTTCCGACGGATCCGTACGACAGCGTGCTGCTGCTCGTCGCGAGTCTGGCGGTGCTCATCCTGATCGGGGCGAGCGCGAACTTCCTCCATCAGTTCCTCTCGCTGACGCTCTGCACGCGCGTGGTGGCGGCGGTGCGGATGGAGTCCTTCCGGCACGCGGTGCATCTGCCGCTCTCGCTCGTCGTGCGGCGCGGCCCGGCGGAGTTCACCAGCCGCGTGCTCCGCGACTCGTCCGAGCTCCAGCAGGGGCTGATCGCGCTCACGAGCCGCGCGGTGGCGCAGGTCACGAAGGGAGTCGCGGCATTCTGCGTCGCGATCTATTCCGACTGGAGGCTCACCGCGGTCGCCGTCGTCGCGGCGCCCGTGATGGGCGTCGTCCTGCGAAAGTTCGGCAAGAGGATCCGGCGCGCCGCGAAGGGCGCGCTCGAGAAGCAGGAGTCGCTGCTGCGCGTCACGAACGAGTCGATGCAGGGGCTTCGCGCCGTGAAGAGCGGCACCGCGGAGTCGGACGCGGTCCATCGTTTCGACCGCGCGAATCGAAGCGTGGTGCAGGAGGAGCTCCGGCTTCGCACGGCGCGGGCGGCGAGCGGTCCGGTGATCGAGGGCATCGCGCTGCTCGCGGTGCTCTGCTTCGCGCTGATCGCCGCAAAGCAGATCATCGACGAGCATCTCCTGATCGAGCAGTTCGTGCTCACTTTCGCGGCGCTCGGCGTGGCCGCGGGGAGCCTGCGCCCGCTCGCGGGACTCGTGAACGACATCCAGGCGGCTGGCGCGCCGTCCGAGCGCCTGAGCGAGCTTCTGCGCGAGGCTCGCGAGGACGACACCGATCGGCGCGGAACCGGACGCCCGGCGCTGCGCCGGCATGCCGCGGAGGTGCGCTTCGAGGGCATCACGTTCCGCTATCCGGGCGCGGAGCGGCCGGCGATCGTCGGCGCCGATCTCACGGTGCGCTTCGGCGAGCGCGTGGCGATCGTCGGACCGAACGGCTGCGGAAAGACGACGCTGCTGTCGCTGCTGCCGCGCCTGCTCGTGCCGACCGAGGGGCGCGTGCTCGTGGACGGCATCGACCTGGCCGGCGTCTCGCTTCGTTCGCTGCGCTCGCAGTTGGGCGTCGTCACGCAGGAGACCGTGCTGATCCGCGGAACGATCGAGGAGAACATCCGCTTCGGCAACTTCGGCGCCACGCGGGAGCAGGTGGTCGACGCCGCGCGCCGCGCCCACGCCGACGGCTTCATCGAACGAATGCCGCAGCGCTACGACGCGGAGGTCTCCGAGCAGGGCGCGTCGCTTTCCGGCGGCCAGCGGCAGCGCGTCGCGATCGCGCGGGCGATCCTTCGCAATCCGTCGATCCTGCTGCTCGATGAGGCGACGAGTCAGGTCGACGCGGAGAGCGAGGAGCAGATCGCCGCGGCGATCGCGGAGTTCGGACGCGGACGCACGGTGATCCTCATCGCGCATCGATTGAGCACGGTGCTCGGCGCCGATCGCATCGTGATGATGGAGGCCGGCCGCATCGTCGACACCGGCACGCACGAGGCGCTGCTCTCGCGCTGCGAGCCGTATCGGCGGCTCTTCCGCAGCCAGTTCGCCGCGAGCGACGCCGAAGCGGTCTCGCCCTGAGCGCGTCGCAGCGGCGGCGCGGGCAGCCTCTGCTCGCTCCGAGCGGCGATCGCTTCATCAGGGGCCGAGCAGCCGTCGCGCCAGGAACTCCACGCCGAGGTCCTTCGCCTCCGCGGCATGACGGCCGAAGCCGATGTGCTCGCCCGGCGCGCCGGTCTGCTCGAACGTTCGGAACTCGATGAGATCCTCCGGCACGCCGTGCGCGTGAAGCGCTCGCACGAACGAGCGCTGCCCCTCCACGTTCACCCACTCGTCGCGCTCGGCGTGAAGAATGAGCAGGGGAACCGGCCGCCACTCGTGCAGGTGCGAAATGGGCTCCATTCGGAGCACGCGCGGCTCGTCGTACATTTCGCGGCCTCGCTGGAAACTCCAGTCGCCGGTCGTTGCTTCGACGATCGCGGCGCGGAATCGATGCGGTCGGCAGAGCCGCACGAGCGTGGCCATTCCGCCCGCCGAGAATCCGCCGATCGCGAGCGACTCGGGATCGAACTGCCCGTCCGCAAGGGCCGCGTCCGTCACGGGATCGATCTCCGCCACCATGCGCTCCACGATCTCGAGCGTGGCCTTGCCCGTCGAAAGGCGCTCGTCGAGGCGCTCGCCGTGTCCCGGCAGATCGAGCGCGACGACGCCGATGCCGGCGCGGAGAAGTCGAAGGTATCGCCCTGGATCAAGCTCCTTGTGCGCGGTGCGGCCGTGCATCCAGAGCAGCATCGGCGCGCCGATCGAGGCGCGCCGCTCGGGCGTCACCACGAGCGCCGGCACTCCGGCGAGCGTGCGCCAGCGGCTGTGCGCGCGCAGCGTCGACGGAAGCTGGCCGAGATCCGGCATGCGCCGGCAGCGTACGCTGCCCGCCGTGCTTCGCATCATCGGCGGTGAGTTCCGTTCACGACCGCTCGCGGTTCCGCGAGGCCGCGATCTCACGCGACCGATGGGCGGCCGCACGCGCGAAGCGCTCTTCGATCTGCTGCGCGGCTGGTTCGACGGCGCCACCGTGCTCGACCTCTTCGCGGGCGTCGGCACGCTTGGACTCGAGGCGGCGAGCCGCGGCGCCGTGCGCGTGGTCTGCGTGGAGCGGGATCGCTTCATCGCACGATTGCTGCGGGAGAACATCCGCTCGCTTCGCTGCGAGGATCGCGTGACCGTGATCGAAGGCGACGCGCTCGCGTCGAGCACGCTCGCGGCGTTCCCGCGTCCGGTCGACGTCGTGCTCTGCGACCCGCCGTTCGCGATGGCGGGAGACGCGCCGACGCCGCGAGGCGACGAGGCGCCGTCGCCGAGATTCGACGACTCGGACCCACCGCGAAGCCACGAGGCGCCGAGCCGCGGATCCGCTCGCGATTCCGCGAGACTCGACGCCATGCTGCCGCGCCTGCGCGAGCTCTTCGGCGATCGCGGCTTTCTCGTCCTCCGGCTGCCGAGCGCGCGACGCGGGGCGGAAGGCCGCATTGCCGGATTCGACGGCCCCGAGGTCCATGGCTACGGCGACCAGCAGTGGCTGCACCTCTACGCGCCGGCTCGCTCGACTTCGAACGCGACGCCCGACACTTCCAACTCCGGAGTTCGCTCGTGATCTCGTGCATGCTCGTCTTGGCGCTGTTGCCGACGGTGTTCGAACGCCTCGATCCCGGCCGTCCGCCGGAAGCGACGGCGGCGCTGCTGCGCACTTCGCAGCTCCTGCTCGAGCGACAGGAGGGTCCGTCGAACGCCGAGTGGCCCTACGAGGGCGTCTATCGCGAGCGCGGAAGCATTCCCGCCGGCTATCGAGTCGGAGGCACCGGCATCTGCGGGGAAGTGCTGCTGGAACTTCCCGCG
>VGXK01000187.1 GCA_016873355.1 Phycisphaerae bacterium
GACAGCACGCGGCAGAGCACTTCCACGCACTCCCACATCACGCGCTGCGTGCGGCGGCGGCGCGGCGAATCGAGTCGATCGCAGTAGAGGCGATCCTTGGTGGCGGCGCAATAGATGGTGCTGAGCGTCTCGTTGCAGAAGTCGTAGATCGCCGTCGACGCCACGCGGAAGTCGTAGTCGCGGAGGGCGGCGCGAACCGTCGCCTCCAGCGTCGCCAGCTCGCCCAGCGCCCAGCCGTCGAGCGATTTCGGCGGCACGTGTGCGAGCGCCTGATCCTTCGCCCCCTTGCCGATCGCCGCCTCTCGCGCCGCCGCCGGCATGTCCCCGAGGTTCGAGAGCAGGAATCGCAGCGTGTTGCGCACCTTGCGGTAGCTCTCGCCCGAACGCTTGAAGAACTCGAGATCGGCGCGCACGTCCGCGTCGTAGGCGATCGAGCCGACCCACCAGCGGCAGACATCGGCGCCGAAGTCGCGGAGGAGATCGGTGATGGCGATCGCGTTCCCCTCCGACTTGCTCATCTTCCGGCCGTCCTTGTCCACGATGAAGCCGTGGGTGAGGATCGTGCGGTACGGCGCCTCGCCGGTGGTGGCGAGCGCGGGCAGCAGGCTCGACTGGAACCATCCGCGGTGCTGATCGCTTCCTTCGAGGTAGAGATCGCTCGGCCGTCCGAGCCCTCGCGCCTCCATCACCGCGAACCAGGTCACGCCCGATTCGAACCAGACGTCGAAGATGTCGTGCAGCTTCGAGAGCGACGCGACCTCCACGCCGGGCGGCGCGTGCGGATCCTTGCTCGCGTCGTAGCCGACGAGCAGTTGCGCGGGCGTCTCCGCGCACCACGCATCGGATCCCGCTTCCGCGACGCGCTTCGCCACCGCTCGAACGCTCGCCGCGGTCAAAAGCACCGTGCCGTCGGGCATGCGGAACGCGGGAATCGGCAGTCCCCACGAGCGCTGCCGGCTGATGCACCAGTCCGGCCGCGATTCGAGCATGCCGCGCATTCGATTGCGCCCCCACTCAGGCACGAAGCGCACCTTCGACTCGATCGACTCGAGCGCCATCTCGCGCAGCGAGCGCCCGCGCGACGCCGTCTTCTTGTCGACCGAGATGAACCACTGCTCGGTGGCGCGGAAGATGACCGGCGTCTTGCTGCGCCAGTCGTGCGGGTAGCTGTGGCTGAACTCGCGCGAGTGCACCAGGTGCCCGCTCTCTTCCAAGCGCTTGATCACGAGCGGATTCGCGTCCCACACGGTCTTGCCGCGCAGCCATTCGGGCGCCGTGTCGTCGAAGGTGCCGTCCTCGCGCACCGGGCAATCGATGTCCAGACCCTCGCGCACGCCGGTGCGATAGTCGTCGGCGCCGTGACCGGGCGCCGTGTGCACCAGGCCCGTGCCGTCTTCGAGCGTGACGTACTCGGCGGCGACCACGCGTCCGCGCCGATCACAGAACGGATGTCGATACGAGAGTCCGACGAGCGCGCGGCCGTCGACTTCGCCGAGCCGCTCGATCGTTTGAGCCCCCGCCGTCGCCTTCACCTTCTCGACGAGATCCGACGCAAGGATCGTCTCGGCGCCGTCCATGCGGACGAGCGAGTAGCGCGCCGACTCGAGCACCGCGATCGCGAGATTCGCCGGCAGCGTCCACGGCGTGGTCGTCCAGATCATGAACGACGGCGTCGAATCGAGCTCCACGCCGAAGGCCTTCGCCACCGCATCGCGATCCTCCGCCTCGAAGTCGACGAAGATCGATGGATCCGTGCGCTCGCGGTATTCGAGCTCCGCCTCCGCGAGCGCCGTTCGATTCGCGATCGACCAGTGCACCGGCTTGAGCGCGCGGGTGACGAGCCCCTCCTCCACGATCCGCGCGAATTCCTCGAGCGCCGCCGCTTCGAACGCCGGCTGCGTGGTGAGGTAGGGATGCTCGTAGTCCGCGAGCGTGAGCATGCGCCGCAATTGCGAACGCTGCAGATCCACGAACTTGTTCGCGTACTCGGCGCACTGCCTGCGGATGACGAGCCGGCGCTGATCCTCGGGAAGCGACGCGATCTTGTCGAGCTTCCCCTTCGCCTCGAGCTCGGTCATCACGCGATGCTCGATCGGCAATCCGTGGCAGTCCCAGCCCGGGACGAAGTCGCACCGACGGCCCTCCATGAGCGCCGCGCGCACCACGATGTCCTTCAGTCCCTTGTTGAGCAGGTGCCCGATGTGGATCTCGCCGTTCGCGTACGGCGGGCCGTCGTGGAAGAGGAAGGGCGAATCGCCGGCTCGCGATTCGAGCACGCGCCGGTAGAGACCCTCCTCCTGCCACGCCTTGGCGCTCCTGGGCTCCGACTCCGCCAGGTTCGCCTTCATGGCGAACGCGGTCTTGGGCAGATTGAGCGTGCTGCGGTAATCCTTGCGGGTCTCGGGCATTGCGGGGCGGCGATCATACACGCGGTCGCCGCACGAATCGTGCGCTCGACGGCATCGGCCGAGCTGCGCGTGCGCGGCGTCGAGACCGGTGCGCCGCACTACTCCGGCGTCTCGTCGCCGGGCTTCACCGTCTCGTCGAGGTAGCGCTGGAAGTCGCCCATCTTGTAGCTGATGAAGCAGAAGGCGTGATGGAGCGTGAACCACTCCAGATCGCTCGGATCCTTCGGCAGGTCGTTGCGAAGTCGGTTGAGCTCGGCGAGCAGTCGTTCGGCCTTCATGGTCGTCTCCCGTGATCGATTCGCCGCGCGCGTGCTGGCGACTCGCTTCGATCAATGCGCGTGATCGTGGTCATGGTCGTGACCGTGCTCGCGCGATCCCGCCCCGGTGCCCGCGCCGCCGCCCTCTCCATCCTTCGTCGAGGTCGCGGTCCCGTGCGAATGGTGATCGTGCATTTCGGTCTCCATGAATCCGATTCCCCACGCCAGCAGCAGTCCCAGCACGAGCGAAACGGAAAGCGCCACGCGATCGTGGCGATGGAACTGGAGCTCGGGCAGCAGATCGCTCGAGGCGATGCAGAGGAAGGTTCCGGCGCTGAACGCAAGCGCCAGCGGCACGATCGCGCTCGACTCGAGGAAGGGCGCGGCGCCGAGGCAGAACATCGCGGCGCCGATCGGCACGATCAACGCGAAGACGAAGTTGAGCACGAGCGCCTTGCGACGGGCCGCCGCGCTGTCGGCGGCGTGGAAGAGCGTAAGCAGCGTCATCGAATCGAAGGGCTTGTGCAGCAGGATCACCAGGAAGACGCCGATTCCGGCGATCTCGCCGTGGTCGTGACCGTGCGACGCGCCCGCGCCGGCGAGCACGCTCGCGGCGAGCGCGACGCCTTCGAGCAGCGCGTGCACGGAGAGACCCACGAGCGCACCGACCCAGCGCGTGCCGGACACCGCCGGCGCTCGCACCTGCGCGCGTGCGCCGGCGAGCTCGTGCGCCCTCCCCCGCTCGCGTCCGCGCGTGCCCGCGCCCGCGCCGCCGAATCCGCGTTCCTGCGCGTGATCGTGTCCGTCGTCGCACTCGTGCGGCTGATCCGGCTCGTGGCGATGGAACTGCGCGAACCGCTCGAGCAGGAACATGACGAGGAAGCCGCCCACCATCGCGGCCGTGAGCCGGTCGAAGTGCGAGTGCCCGAACGACTCTCCCCGTGCTTGACGAGTGGCGAGCACGTCGAGCACGGCGTGCGGCAGCATGTGGAAGAGGGCGACGCCGAGCATGGCGCCCGCCACGAAGCTGAGCGCCATCTGAAGGCGGCGATGCGTGAGCTTCAGCACGCTCGGAATCACGCCTCCCGCGAGCGAAGCCCCCACGATGGCCATGCAATAGATCGCAAGAAGTGTGTACGACAACGGGGTTCGGAGGGTATCCCCGCGCCCGTTGAATCGCCACCGACGCGGCGCCGCGCCGATCGCTCCGTTCCCGCGGATTTCGCCGCGCTCGCGCCGCTGGTCGACCCGCGCCGCCGTCGCTACACTGCGGTCGTGCTGGGGTGGTAGCTCAATTGGGAGAGCGCCTGAATCGCATTCAGGAGGTTGTGAGTTCGATCCTCATCCACTCCATTGACCCCGCGCTCGTCGCGGGGTTCTTCTTGCGCTCGCGCCGGGAGACGCGCGCGCGGTCGCGCGACGCGCACGATCGACTCGACGGGCACCGCGAACCGCCGATCGCATGATCCCGGCTCGTAGACTGGGCGCGTGAGCCGCTCGACGCCGCACTCCCGACCTCGCGCCGACGCGACCGCCACGCACGAATCCGAATCCCGCGCCGACGCGTCGTTCACCCCGCCGCCCGGCCGCGACACGCCGGCGATGCGGCAGTACTACCGCTTCAAGCGCGAGCATCCCGGCTGCCTGCTGCTCTTCCGCATGGGGGATTTCTACGAGCTCTTCGACGAGGACGCGGTCACCGCGCACAAGGCGCTCGGCATCACGCTCACCGAGCGCACGAAGGGCGTGCCGATGGCGGGCGTGCCCTACCACGCGATCGAGAGCTACCTGCGCCGCCTGATCGACCAGGGCTTCCGCGTGGCCGTCTGCGAGCAGATGCAGGATCCGCGCGACGCGAAGGGCGTCGTCGATCGCGCCGTCACGCGCGTGCTCACCCCCGGAACGCTCGTCGACGAATCGCTGCTTGAAGAGGGCGTGGCGAATCTCGCCGCGGCGCTGCTGCCGATCGACGGCGAGGCGAAGGGCGAGTCCCGGCGCGTGGCGATGGCGCTCGGAGAACTCTCGACCGGCGAGTTCACCCTGCTCGAGCTCGACGAGCAGGATCTCGAAGCGGAGCTCGCGCGGCGCGCCCCGCGCGAGGCGCTCGTGCCGGACGCGATCGACGATCCGCTCCGCCGCCGCTGGCGCGAAATGGCGCAGCGGTGCGGCGCGTCGTTCGCCGAGCGGCCCGGTTGGCAGTTCCGCGCCGTCGACGCGTCGGAGTTGCTGCGCCGACACTACGGCGTGGCGCGGCTCGATGCGTTCGGGCTCGCGGAAGAACCCGCGCTCACGGCGGCGGCGGGCGCCCTGCTCGCGTTCTTCGTCGAGACGCACGGGAGGCTCGCGCCCGCGCCAGGCGGCGCGGCCGACGCACGCGCC
>VGXK01000188.1 GCA_016873355.1 Phycisphaerae bacterium
CCGGATGAGCGATTCCGACCCTTCTGCGCCGGCGCCCGCGCACGCGGGGCCGGCCGCGTCGCCGCCCGTGAGTCGACTGGCGCTCACCGCGCTCGGATTCAACATTCCCTGCTTCCTGCCGCCGTTCACGCTCATCGCGGCGCTGCTCGGCGTGGTGGCGTGGATCCGCATCGCGCGCGCCCCGACGCGCCTGCGAGGCGCGCCGATCGCGATCGCCGCCGTCGTGCTCGGCGCGGCGCTCACGGCACTCGGCACGTCCTACTGGTGGCCCGCCGCGAGGCTCATGATCGCGGGACCGCAGGATGCGGTTGTCGCCGCGAGCGACCGCGACTTCGCCGCGTTCCGCCGGGAGTTCATCGGGCCGGGAGCAATCGCCGACGACGATCGCATCTCGCGCTTCGCCGACCTTCTGCTCGCGCGGCACGGACGACTGCTGCGAGCTCGACGGGACTTCACCGAAGGCGAGGCCACGCAGAGCGGCGAAGTCTGGACCGTGCCGTACCGGCTCGAGTTCGAGCGCGGCCACGCCGTCGCCCTGGTGGACATCACCACGAGAGATCCCGCCACCGGCAGCGCCACGCTGAAGATCTCCGCCATTCGCGTGCGCGGCGAGCCGCCGATCGAGTTCCCTCCGCCGCGCGAATCCCCTACCCTGCCGGCGCCATGAACGGGATGACCGACGCATCCGCCGCCTCCGCCGGCGCCGCCTCGCCGCCCGCGCCGGTCATCGAAACCCGCGACCTGGTCCGCAAGTTCGGATCGCAGACGGTGCTCGACGGCGTGAACCTGGCGATCTCGCCCGGCGAAACCGTCGTCATCATGGGTGGCTCCGGCTGCGGCAAGAGCACGCTGCTGCGTCATCTCATCGGATCGCTTCGCCCCACCTCGGGATCGATCGTGCTGCTCGGCCAGGACATCGGAACGCTCAGCGAGCAGGAGCTCGACCAGCTGCGGCTCAAGTTCGGCATCCTCTTCCAGTCCGGCGCGCTCTTCAACTCGATGACGGTCTTCGAGAACGTGGCGCTGCCGCTCCGCGAGCACACGCAGCTGGACGACACCACGATCGAGATCATGACGAAGATCAAGCTCGAGCTCGTGGGACTTCGCGAGCACGGCAACAAGTTCCCGGCGCAGATCTCCGGCGGCATGAAGAAGCGAGCCGGGCTCGCCCGCGCGCTCGCGATGGATCCGCAGATCCTCTTCTACGACGAGCCGAGCGCCGGACTCGATCCGGTCACCAGCGCCGAGATCGACCAGCTCATCCTGGGACTCACCAAGAAGCTCGGCGTGACCAGCGTGGTCGTGACGCACGAAATGGATTCCGCGTTCACGATCGCCGATCGAATGGCGATGCTCGACAAGGGCGTCATGCTCAAGGTCGGCACGCGCGAGGAATTCGACGCCCTTCGGAAGCTCACCGATGCGGAGGCGGCGAAACTCTCGGAGCGTGATCGCCTGATCCGCCAGTTCCTGCGTGGCGACGCGAAGGGGCCGATCACCGAGCGCCGCGCGCTGACGAACTACGCCGACGACCTGCTCGGCGGCGCCCCCACGCCGGCGATGGCCGCGATCACCCCGAGCCGCTGATCGCGACTCCCCAGAATCAGCCGGAATTCCGTGGGTTCGGCGCAGGGCCCTCCAGCACAATGGCTTGACCAGGCCGCCGTGGGGCGAGTCGTTCAGCACCCAGAGGAGAAGCTGGAAATGTCCATCGTTGCACCATCGACATCTCGCCGCGGCGCGGCCTTCGCCAGCGCGGGGATCGTCGCGATCGCGATCACCGCGAGCTCCGCATCCGGTCAGTCCATGGGCCCGGACTTCGAGGGCAGCTATCAGATCTTCGATCTCGGGAACATTCAGGGCGTGCCGCCTTCGTACGGCGGAATCTCGGTCGATCCGAACGATCCGTCCCGGCTCCTGCTCGGCGGCCGCGCCAACAACCCGGACGCCGCCATCTACTCCGTCTGCCTGGTGCGGGACGGCAACGGCCACATCATCGGCCTCGATTGCGACGCGCCGGAGTACTTCGCGTCATCGCCCCAGATCGACGGCGGGCTCGACTTCGCCCCGAACGGGACGATCCTCTACACGACCTACAGCTCCAACACGATGGGAGAGATCCTGCCGGGGCAGAGCGGTCCCACCACGGCGCTCGATCTCGACGGCTACGGAATCGCGCCGTCGACCGGAACGCTTCGAGTCGTGCCGGCCGGATTCCCCGGCGCGGGAAGGCTGAAGATCTGTTCGTACTCGGCGAACCGCTGGTACGACTGCACGCTCTTCCCTGTCGGCGACGGCCTTTGGGACATCAGCGTGGATCCCGACTCCATCCAGCTGACGGAATTCGACGCCGGCGGTCCGGAGGGGATCGCGTACGTGCCGATCGGAAGCGCGGCGTTCCCCGTGCCCAGCGTGCTGATCTCGATGTACAGCAGCAGCCAGATCTGGTCCTTCGAGATCGACTCGAACGGCGACCCCATCGTCGAGACGAAGCGCATCTTCGTCACCGGCCTTGCCGGCACGGAAGGCGCAGCGATCGACCCGGTCACGGGCGACTTCCTCTTCTCCCAGTTCGGCTCAGGCTTCGATCATGTCTTCCGGGTGAGCGGCTTCGCGCAGCCTCCCTGCACCGCGGACTTCGACGACAGCAACACGGTCGACGGGGACGATCTCGGCACGCTGCTCGGCGATTGGAACACGACGACCGGAAGCCAGGCCGATCTCAACGGCGACGGGCTCGTCGACGGCGACGATCTCGGCACGCTTCTCGGTCAGTGGGGCCCCTGCTCCGTTTGAAATCCAACACCTCACGCAATGGGAGTCAACATGCCGACCAGCCGATCCAACCGGTTCGAGATCAATCGCGCCTCGCGACGAGTTCCGTTCGGCGCCATCGCCCTCGCCCTTGCCGCGATCGCCGCCAGTGCGGGCTCCGCCTCCGGCCAGAGCATGGGTCCCGACTTCGCGGCCGACTATGTCATCACGAACCTCGGAAGTGTCGACGATGTTCCCACCTCCTACGGAGGGCTCGTCTTCAAGCTCGGCGATCCCTCGACGCTGCTGCTCGGCGGCAATGCCAACAGTCCGAACGCCGTGATCATGTCGCTTTCGGTGCGGCGCGCCGCGAACGGTTCCATCGTCGGGTTCGACTGCGCCGATCCAGTCCCGTTCTCGGCGGCGCCACACATCGACGGCGGCCTGTGCTATGCGCCGAACGGCACGCTCCTCTACACAACCTACAGCAACAACTCGCTGGGACAGATCCTGCCTGGCAGCGTCGCGCCCGATCGCGTGGACAATCTCGACGCGTACGGAGTCCTGCCCTCCACTGGAACGCTCGCGGTCGTGCCTCCCGGTTTCTCGGGCGCGGGTCGACTCAAGATCGCCTCGTACAGCTTCGGTGCGTGGTACGACGCGACGCTGTCTCCCGCCGGTGGCGGGCTCTGGGATTTCGATGTGACGAACGAAGGTTTCGACGGCATCGCGATCGGCGGAGGTCCCGAGGGGATCGCCTATGTGCGCGCGGGCAGTCCGGGCTTTGCGGCCGACAGCGTGCTCGTCTCGCTGTTTGCCGCCGGCCAGATCCGCACCTACGAGATCGACGGCAATGGAGATCCGATCGTGGCGACGGGGCGCGTCTTCGTCGACGGCCTTGCGGGAGCGGAAGGCGCCACGATCGATCCCGTGACCGGCGACTTCCTTTTCTCGACCTTCGGCGGCTTCAACAACCTGATCAAGGTTTCGGGCTTCGACCTCGGCGGATGTACCGCCGACCTCAACTTCGACGGCGTCGTGGATGGCGACGATCTCGGCTCATTGCTGGGTGAATGGAACACCACCGGCGCGAGCCCCGCCGATCTCACGGGGAACTGCTTCGTCGACGGCGACGATCTCGGCACGCTGCTCGGCCAGTGGGGCCCCTGCTCGCTCTGATCGACGCGACGGCGGCGGCTCGGGACTCCGCGCGGCGGACTCCGGGCAACCGCAGCCGACGCGCCCCATCACCGGGAATGCATGAACTGAAATGGAAAGGGCCCCGGCAGATGCCGGGGCCCTTCGCGTTCGTGACCGGACGGCCCCGAAGGGCCGGCGGTCGTTGAGTCGATTCAGACGATCACTTGTAGAAGTTCGTCGTCTCGAGCTTCTGGAGGACCTTGGTGATCTCCTTCGAGCGAGTCTCGGCGAGGAACTGGGCCTGATCTGCCTTGGTCGCCTTGATCACGACGGTGTAGTCGACCGATCCGCCCGGCGGGATCGTCGCCACGTTCGGGAAGGTGATCTTGCGGCCGCTGGCGGTGCCCGCGCCGGTCGGGCCGGTGGCGGAGACCATCTCCATGCTGTTGTCCTCGTCCATCATGCACCAGAACTCGACGTTCGTGAGCGGCGCCGATCCCTGGTTCGTGACCTTCATGGTGTAGGTCGTCGTCTTGCCGATCTCGATCGGGTCGGGATTGTCCGAGCCGTTCAGGAGCATGCCGGGGATGCCTTCGACGCGGGTCTTGGAGAGGTTCTTCACCGGATCGCAGCAGACTGCGACGGCACTCGTGGTGCCCTCGTGATCGGCGGCACCCGTGGTTGCGTAGGTGACCTTGACCTGCTTCTTCTGCTTCGGCGCGATATCGCCGAGGTTCCAGACGACGCGGTTGCCGGTCGCAACGCCGCCGTCGCTGGCGGACGCGAAGCGGCCGTGCGGCCCGATGATGTCCTCGATCACCGTGTTCTTCGCGATGCCGTCGCCGACGTTCTCGACGGTGATGTCGACTTCGACATCGCGGCCGAGGTAGCGCAGCTCGGGCGAGATGCGGGTGATCTTGAGTTCGGGCTTCTTCACGATCGTGGTGATCGTGGTGGTCTCGTGAGCGAGGCCGCCTTCACCCGACGCGGAGGACTTGTGAATGTGCTGGCCGGTCTTCTGCGGCTTCGCAACGACCGTGAACGCCTTCTTCTGGCCGGGGGCCAGGTCGCCCGCCACGAACTCGCTGAGCTCGGCGCTCATGTTCGGCGGAAGGTGATGCTTGACCTTGA
>VGXK01000189.1 GCA_016873355.1 Phycisphaerae bacterium
GCAAGCGCGCAGCCGGCGGTGCCGCTCATCACGCACAACCCGTACTTCAGCGTCTGGTCGATGAGCGATCGGCTCAACGAGGATTGGCCGCGCCATTGGACGGGCGGCGTGATGGGAATGTCGGGCATGATTCGCGTCGATGGGCGCGCGTCGCGGTGGTGCGGCATGCTGCCGCACGGAATCGCAGTCGCGACGCAGATCGATCGCTCCGTGTCGCCCGCGAGCACGCGATACCGGTTCGAAGCCGACGGCGTGCGACTCACCGTGACCTTCGCGTCGCCGCTCGAACCGGGCCGTGCGCTCGCGGACCTCTCGCGCTCCGTGTCGATCGTGCGCATGGATGCGGAATCGATCGACGGCGCGGAGCATCGCGTGGAGCTCTACCTCGATCTGAGCGGCGAATGGTGCACGCACTCGCCGCATGAGCTCGTCGACTGGAGTCGCCTGCAGTCGACCGATCTCGCGATCGTGAGCATGGCGAGCGCGTCGCAGCCGGTGCTGAAGAATGCCGGCGACCATCGTCGCATCGACTGGGGGCGAGTCTTCCTGGCGGGCGATCGATCGTCGCGAGCCTGGCACGACGGCGCCGCCGCGGTGGCGATCGCGGCAAGCGAACGATCGCGCGCGTGGTTCGTGCGGCATGGCGTCGTGCCGGAGCAGGACGACTCGCGCATGCCGCGAGCGGCGAACGACGAGTGGCCGGTGCTGGCGCTCTCGGTGGCGCTGGCGCCGGTGCGCCCCCAGGCGCCGCAGCACGCGATTGCGCTGGTGGGGTACGACGAGGGCCGCGCGATCGAATACCTTGAACGACCGTTGCGACCGCTCTGGAACGCCGGCGGACGCACGGACTTTCTCGAGAATCTCTCGCTGGCGCAGCGGGACGCCGAGCACAGGGAGAAGACGCTGTTGAGCGAGACGGCGTTCGTCGATCGCGCCACGCGCGTCGGCGGCCCGGAGTACGCCACGCTCGTCGCGCTCGCGTATCGGCAGGTGCTCGCGGGCCACGCGATCGTCGCCGACTGGGACGGCACGCCGCTCATGTTCTCCAAGGAGAACACGAGCAACGGCTGCATCGGCACCGTGGATGTCATCTATCCCGCGGCGCCGTTCTACCTCTTCCACGATCCCGAGATGCTGAAGGCGTCGCTGCGCCCGCTGCTTGAATACGCGTCGAGTCCGCGCTGGACGTTCCCGTTCGCGCCGCACGATCTCGGCACCTATCCGAAGGCCAACGGCCAGGTCTACGGCGGAGGCGAGCGCAGCGAAGAGAACCAGATGCCGGTGGAGGAGTGCGGCAACATGCTCATCATGCTGGCGGCGCTGGCGAAGGTGGAAGGCAACGCCGACTTCTCGAAGCCGCATCTTCCGCTGCTCGAGCGCTGGGCCAGGTATCTCGAACAGCACGGCATCGATCCCGCGAATCAGCTCTGCACCGACGACTTCTCCGGGCACCTTGCTCGCAACGCGAATCTCTCGGCCAAGAGCTGCATCGCGCTGGCGGCGTACGCGCAGCTGCTCGAAGCGGCGGGGGAATCGGAGAAGTCATCGCATTGGCGGCGCGTGGCGGAGGTCTCGGCGGCGAAATGGCAGGTTCTCGCCGGGGGCGAGCACGCGACGCTGCTGGCGTTCGGCGATTCGCGCAATTCGTGGAGCCAGAAGTACAACCTGATCTGGGATCGCGTGCTCGGTCTCGGGCTCCTCCCTGAATCGCTCGCGCAGCGCGAAGTGTCGTGGTACCGCACGAAGCTCGGCAGGTACGGATTGCCCCTCGACCATCGCGCCGGCTTCACGAAGCTCGACTGGAGCGTGTGGAGCGCGTGCCTCACCGGCAAGCGCGAGGACTTCGACGCGATCATGGCGCCGACCTGGGCGTGGCTGAACGCGTCGCCGCCGCCGAGCCGCGTGCCGCTCTCCGACTGGTACGAAACCGGCGACGGCAAGACGCGAGGCATGCACACGCGCACGGTCGTCGGCGGCGCGTGGATGCCGCTGCTCATGGACAAACTCGGCGTGGGACTGCGCTAGGCTCGCGTCGGTCTCGATCGTGCGTTGCGCGGCGCCTTGGCGCCGGCTCGCTTCGCCGTCGTGGCGCCCGCGCGCTTCGCCGTCGTGGCGCCGGCGCGCGAGGCCGGGCCCATCTGCTCCACGCGCGCCTCGTAGCGCACGCCGCGAGCGGCGAGATCGCGCAGGATCGCCGTGAGCACGCCCTTGCCGAGCGCCGCACGCTCGGGCGCAATCACGCCCTTCTCGCGGAACTTGCCCGAGAGAATGAGCCGGGCCATCGCCGTGGCGGGGAATCCCGTCGTGCGCGCCATGCTCGTGAATCCGCTCTCCGAGTCGAGCACGTCGAAGAGATCCCAGACGAGGCGCGTGGGCACGCCGTGCCGCATGCCCTCCACTTCCACGCGCATGACGGTGAGATCCGCTTCGCCCGGCTCGTAGGTCCACTTGGGAAACATGAGCGCGGCGACGAGATCCCGCGGACGCAGGCGCACGCCGTGCAGGTCCATCGACTCCTCCGAGAAGAGGCCGATCGAGCGCATGACGCGCATGAGCTCGATGTGCCCCGGATAGCGCAGCGTCTTCTCCTCCATGTTCGGCACTCGCAGCGTGCGCACGAGGCTGCGCAGGCCGTCGGTGAGAAACGCCTCGACCGTGCCCGCGCCCGGAAGGTTGACGAGCTCCGGTTCCGAGAGCGCCTCGCGCACCTCCACGCGCCCGTTGCGGACGATGCGCGACGGACGCGTGTACTCCTCGATCACGTCGTGCGGACTGAACGCGGCCTTGTATTCGAACGGCCAGTGGCGCTCGCGCGGCAGGCCGCCGACCATGATGCGCAGTCGCGTGGGCTTGGAGAGTTGCGACACGCCCCAGCCGGCGAGCATGTTGCTCATTCCGGGGGCCACGCCGCAGTCGGGCACGATCGTCACGCCGCGCTTCTTCGCGGCGCGGTCGAGTTCGATGAAGTCCTCCGGCATGAACGAGATGTCCACGCAGGACTTGCCGGCGTCGATGAGCGTGCGCAGCGTCTGGAATCCGAAGCGGCTCGGCAGCGCGCCGATCACGAGGTCGGCGTCGGCGGCGAGTCTCTTCACCACCGCCGCGCTCGACGCATCGTCCTCCACGAGACGCAGCGGGGGGGCGCCGCCGCGTCGCGATGCGGAGCCTCGCAGGCCGGGCGTCGCGAGCCGCTTCGCGTTCCTCGCGGCTCGGGCCAGCGCCTGCGTCGAGCGATCGACGACCGTGACGCGCAGTCCGCGATCCCGCGCCAGATCGGCGGCCATCACGCCGCCGACCATTCCCGCGCCGAGCACCAGGACGTTCTTCATGCGCTGCTCCCCTCCGTCGCTTCCTCGTTCGCCGTGCGACTCGCCGCGAATCCGGCGCTCGGATCGTTCTCGTCGCTCGCCGCGTTCACGCCGAATCGCGAGCCAGCTGCTCGTAATGCTCGCGCTCGCCGCGCCCGCGCAGCGGGTAGTCCTTCCGCAGCGGATGCGCCGGGAAGTCCTTCCACATGAGAATGCGCCGCAGGTCCGGATGGTTGCGGAAGCGGATGCCGTACATGTCGTAGACCTCGCGCTCCATCCATTCGGCGCCCGGCCAGAGATCCGTGACCGAATCGACGACGAGTTCCGGATCGGGCTCGATGCCGCTCGTGTCGCGCGACGGATCGAGGCAGACCTTGAGTCGCAATCGACGATCGAACTGATGGCTGATCAACAGATAGACGACCGCGAATCGCCCCGGCTGCGGTGCCGGATAGTTCAGATAGTCCACGCCCACGACATCCGACAGGAAGTTGAAGTCGCAGCGCGGATCGTCACGCAGGAATCGAGCCGCGTCGTGAAGTCGCGCCTTGGGAACGATCACCGTCGTTTGACCACGAAACTCGGCGGCCAGGAGGGAGACATCCGGAAGCGCCGCCTTGAGCAGCGGAAGCGTCGGATGATCGAGCACGGGCGCCGCGCGAGGTGCCATGGGACGCGGATCGTATCAGCGCGCTCGACGATCGCGATCGCGGTGACGACGGCGCGGTCGCGAGTCGACGACGTCGAAGGATCATCGCGGCGCATCGATCGCCGGAGAAGTCGCGAAGAACTGACCGTTCCTCGTTCCCCACAGCCACGAGAACGAACCGGGCCATTGGCGTCGCCTCTGGAAGATCAGGTCGTCGGGCGACGGAGTGCCGCCGAGCAGGACGATCGGCGGCCGAGCTCGCACCTCCGAACGAAAGCGTGCTTCGTCGAGCTGCATGAGCGTTTCGCCGACGGCGGCGCCGAGCAGCAGGGCAAGAAGAAGCATCGCGCCGAATCGGCGAAGCGTGGCGAGCGTCGGCCGGATTGCCGGACGCACGAATCCGTCGCTCTCGCATTCCGGACACGCGTGATCGTCGAGCGCTCGCGGATACCCGCAGCCGGGGCAGAGCCCGCGGCGCCTGCGTCGATTCGGAATGCCGCGCAGCAGCACCATCTCGGGAAGCTCCACGAGCAAGACGAGCGGCACCAGGAAGATGCCCAGCGCGAGCGCCGGCGGAATCGCGCGCGCCACCTGCCCGATGGTGAAGCCGAACGATCCCTGCACGGCGCGGAGCGACTCGTAGGCGATGGTGAAGTAGGCGCCCATCACCATCACGAAGAGCGCGCGGTAGGCCCAGAGGATCGTCGGCGGCGCGCGCGCGGGAACGAGGCGCCCGGCCGAAGGCGGCGGAGGCGTTGGCGCGGCTTCGTTCATCGACGCAATTCGTCGCGCCGAGCGTGCGTGCGCACGACGGTGCGGGTGAACTCGTCGCGCGTCGAATCGATGCTCATGCGGTCGTCCCTCGCCTCGAGGCATCGACGGTTCGCGTCGTGGCGTCGTCCATCGTGAGTCGCTCGGGATACGGCCGCACGGGGAAGCCGAGGCGTTCGTCGCCCGGGATCTTGCGAGTGCCGTCGAAGGCGATGCGGGCGCCGCGCTGATGCCGATC
>VGXK01000190.1 GCA_016873355.1 Phycisphaerae bacterium
CGACGGTTTCGTGAAGATCATTGCGAGCGAGCCGTACGGAGAGATTCTCGGCGCGCACATCTTCGGCGAGGACGCGAGCGAGCTCATCCACGAGATCTGCCTCGCGCGCAGGCTCGAAGCGACGACCGAGGACATCATCAGCACGCTGCACGCGCATCCCACGATGTCCGAAGCGATCCACGAAGCCGCGCTCGGCACCGAGGGGCGAATGATTCACGCGTGAGTTGGCGGTGCGGCCGCTTGATCCCGCGTCGGCTCCGGCAGCCCTCTTCGGCTCAAACACGTTTGCTGGCTTCGCGGCTCTCGGAATCGCCGCGATGCCGCTTCGCGGCACCGCCGCAAACAACTCGCCGAGAGAGGGCCGCCGGAAGCCGACGCGTCGTTCGATCGACGCCGCGAAACGGGGCACCCAAGCCGAGGCGATGCACCCTTCGTCCCGCGAAGCGGGCCGCCCGTCAGTTCTTCGGAGCGTGCGGCACGCGCTCGTAGATCTCGACCGCGTCGGGCATGATCGCCGCGAGCGTGTTCGCGCGGGTCTGATCGGCCGGGTGGGTCGAGAGCCACTCGGGCGGAGCGCCGCCGCCCTGCTGGGCCATCTTGTTCCAGAACCCCGGCGCCGCCCGCGGGTCGTATCCCGCCTGCGCCGCGATCTTCAATCCGATCACGTCCGCCTCGGTTTCGTGCTTGCGCGAATAGGGAAGCCCGACCGTGACATGGAGCAGCGCCGCCGTTCCTTCGGACGAGAGCGCGCCTCCGGTGGGATCTCCGAATGCGCCGCCGATGGCGCCCGCCACCTGCGAGCCGATCTGCATGCCCGTCTGCTGGCTCATGCGCTCGCCGCCGTGCCGCGCAATGGCGTGCGCGCACTCGTGACCAAGCACGATCGCCAGTTCGTCGTCGGTGGTGGCCACGTTCATGATGCCCGTGTAGATGGCGCACTTGCCGCCGGGCATGGCCCACGCATTCACCATCTCGGGATCGTCGACCACGGTCCACTCCCAGTCGAAGCTCGCCGCGGGATTCGGATGTCGCTCGATCGCGGCCTGCTGCACGCGCTTCGCGACGCGCATGGCGCGCTCGTACTGCGGGCCCGAGGTGAGCACCTTCGCGCCCTTGAGCGCCTCCGGATACGCCTGCGCGCCCATCTGCTTCTCTTCGTCGACCGAATAGACGTTGAACTGCGAGCGTCCGCTGCCCTCGACGGTGTTGCAGCCCGCGCCGACGCAGGCGACGGCGAGCGACACGGCGACGACGATCGATCGGTGTGCGTTCATCATGGTGTGGCCTCGATTGGGGTGCTCAGTCTAGAGCGGTGACGACTCAGGCGTCGCGAGCTGGCGTCGGCGAGACGAGTGTGGCAAGGAGGGCGAAGCAGGCGGATCTTGAGGATTCGCCGATGGAGCCCGACGATGCCACACGAAGTCGCAGCCCGCCAGATCGCTACGAATGAGGAGGAACCGCTCTAGTGCTCGATCGGCGCCGCGGCACCACCGGCGAATCGCCGACCGATCAGCACGCCGAGCCAGACCGCGGCGAGGCAGAGCGCCACGCTTCCCGCGACGTACGCCGCCGCGCGCACGCCGTGCCCCTGCTGAACAAGATCCATCGTCTCGCGCCCGAATGCGGAGAACGTGGTGTAGCCGCCGAGCACTCCGACCATGACCGCCAATCGGTACTCCTCGCGAATCGACGACGGTCCCGCCCAGGCGGCCATGAGCACGCCCACGGCAAGGCAGCCGCTCACGTTCGCGATGAGCGTTCCCCACGGAAACGCCGCGCCGAACCAGGAGTGCATGAGTGCGTGCACGCCGAAGCGCAGCACGCCCCCCACGCCGGCACCGACGAAGACGAGCACCGCGCCGAGCAGCGTGAACCGGTGATCGGGCACGAGCAACCTCCTACGGCAGTCGGATGACGCCGCCGACGACGATCACGGCGCCGACGACCACGCAGATGACCGCATAGAGCGCGTCGCGCTGTGCGGCGAAGTCGATGAACAGGAGCAGAAGCCTCAGCGCCGGCGTGACCGCCACGAGCGCCATTCCCGCGGCAAGCAGCGCCACCGGCTCCGCGCGGAGGATCGCCCGGAGGAAGTGCGCAATCGTGTCGAGCCTGGCGAACTCGGCGAGCGCGGCGTGATGACCGATTCCGTCCATCCAGAGGCGGATGAGGCCCCAGAGCAGGAGGCCCAGGGCCACGGCGAGCAGCGTGCGAAGCATGCGGCGCTGGAACTTCTGCGACACGCCGGTCATGTCGGCACCAGTTCTCCGAATCCGCGAAACAGCATCTGTGCCGCGATGATCAGGAGCGCCAGGAGGAAGAGCGTGCGCAGCATCCGCACCTTGAGCACCGTCACGAGCCTCGCACCGATCATCGCTCCCGGCACGATGCCGAGCAGCACCGGCGCCGCCACGAGCGGGTCCATGAATCCCTGCGCCGTGTAGACGCTCACGCTGGCCACCGCCGTGAGCCCGATCATGAAGTTGCTCGTGGTGGTCGACACCCGGAACGGCATCTTCATGAGCGAGTCCATCGCCACCACCTTGAGCACGCCCGAGCCGATGCCGAGCAGCCCGCTGATCATGCCCGCCGCGATCATGACCGCGAATCCCGGCATCGGGCGCTGGATGTGGTAGCGCACCCAGCCGTCGCGCGTTTCGTAGCGCGAGTCGAGGCGCAGGCGCTTCGACATCGGATCGACCGGAAGGTGATGCGTGAGCGTGTCCTCCTTCTTGCGCCAGGTGAGGATCGCCGTGACGATCAGCAGGCAGCCGAAGAGGAGCGCCAGCCACGCGGGATCGGCCAGCGCCGCGAGCAGGGCGCCGACCACCGCTCCGATCGTGGCCGCCACCTCGAGGAACATGCCGACGCGGTAGTTCGAGAGCGAGTCCTTGGTGCGATTGGCGGCGGCGCCCGAGCTCGTGGCGATCACCGCAAGCAGCGAGGCGCCCATCGCCGTCTTCATGTCCATGCCGCAGCCGAGCACGAGCAGCGGCGTGACGAGAATGCCGCCTCCCAGTCCGACGAGCGCGCCGAAGCATCCGGCCACCGCAGCGCCGAGAATGACCAGGAGATCGAAGGCGAGCGGGTGTCGATCGAGCAGGGATCCGGCGTCGGCGAGCACGAGTTCCATGCGGCGATCACGGCACCGTAACACGGGCGGCCGGACCACGGACGGTCGCGCGGCGGCGGCCATTCGAACGAGCCGCGATCCGCGGAAGTACCCTGTGCTCAAACCGGAGTTCACGATGATCGAAGCCGCCACCGTCGCCCTCGCCCTCGTTCCGTTCAGCGTGCCCGCCGCCGGAGACGCGCCCTCCGCGGTCATCACCATCTACTCCTCCGCCGATCCCGCCGGCTTCGACCCGCGCCAGTTCGCCGACGCCGCCCGCATGGGCGGCAATCCGAATTTCGCGTGGCAGGTGCCCGGATTCGGCGTGGTGCGCGACACGCGAACGATCAGCGTTCCGGCGCCGGGTCCGGACGGCAGCGTCGTCGTGCCTTTCACGGACGTGGCCCAGTTCATCGATCCCACGACCGTGAGCTTCAAGGACCTCTCGCATCCGGACACGATCGTGCGCGGGCAGAGCTACCAGTTCGATCTCGTGAACTCGCAGAAGCTGATGGAGAAGTTCCTCGGCCAATCGATCCGCGTGAGCGTGGACGAGGGGACCGCCGCGAGAATCTACGAGGGCACGCTGCTCTCGGCGACCGGCGGCACGATCGTGCTTCAGGCGAAGGAAGGGGTGCGCATCCTTCCCTCCGGAACCGCGCGCGTGGAGCTCGGATCGCTTCCCGGCGGACTGCTCACCAAGCCGACGCTCATCTGGGATCTCGCCGCGTCGACCGGCGGCGATCACACGGTGCAGCTTGCCTACCAGACGGCGGGCCTCACCTGGCGCGCCGACTACAACCTCATCGTCGCCGCCGACGACACGAAGGCCGATCTCGGCGCGTGGGTGACCATTCTCAATCTCTGCGGCGCCGGCTGGAACGACGCGGGCCTCAAGCTCGTGGCCGGCGACGTGCAGCGCGTGCAGCCGGAGCGCGCGCGTCACGCCATGCCGATGTCGCGCGCCGCCGGACTCGGCGCCAAGATGGACGAGCTCGGCTTCGAGGAGAAGAGCTTCTTCGAGTACCACCTCTACACGCTGCCTCGCCGCGTCGACCTCGCGGAGAACAGCTCGCAGCAGCTCGTGCTCTTCCCGACGGCGGTCGATGTGCCCGTCGAGAAGGTGCTCATCATGAACGCCACCCCCGACTTCGGCGGCTGGGGCGGCGCCATGACCGACGCGGCCTTCGGAAGCGGAGAGCCCGTCAAGATCCAGGTCTTCTTCCGGCTGGTGAATTCGAAGGCGAACCGCATGGGCATGCCGCTGCCCGCCGGCAAGATCCGCGCGTACAAGGCCGACTCCGACGGCAGTCTCGAGTTCATCGGCGAGGACCTGATCAAGCACACGCCTCGCGACGAGAAGGTCATGATCAAGGTCGGCGACGCCTTCGATGTGGTCGGCGAGCGCACCGTCACCGACTTCGGCGTCGACTCGAATCGAAAGACGATGACCGAGAGCGTGAAGCTCCAGGTCCGCAATCGCAAGGACGCTCCCGCGAAGGTGATCGTGCGCGAGAACCTCTATCGCTGGACGAACTGGTCGATTCTCAAGCAGAGCCAGGACTTCGCGAAGGTGAACTCGAACACCGTCGAATTCACGGTGGAGCTCGGTGCGAACCAGACGAAGGACGTGACCTACACCGTGCAGTACACCTGGTGACGCAGACGCTGACGGAGATCCGAGCGCTGCTCGCATCGCGCGGTGTCCGGCCGAAGCATCGGTTCGGGCAGAACTTCCTTCACGATCACAACATTCTGCGGATCCTCGTCGACGCCGCGGATCTGGCGCCGGGCCACGCAGGCCGCGCATTGGCGCCGCTCGTTCTGG
>VGXK01000191.1 GCA_016873355.1 Phycisphaerae bacterium
GCGGCGCGGATCTCCGCCGACGACGCGTTCCAGCTGCACGACACCTTCGGATTCCCGGTGGATCTCACCACCGTGATGGCGGCGGAGCGCGGACTCGAGGTGGATGTGGCCGGGTACGAGGCGCTCATGGAGAAGGCGAGGCAGACGAGCCGCCACGCCGCGTCCGACGAGAACGGAGGCGGGGTCGCGATGCTGCCGCCCGATGCGATCGCGTCGCTTCGACACATGGGCGTGCACCCGACGATCGACGGCGACAAGTACTCGGGTCACGAGGTGCGCACCGAGGTGGCCGCGATCTGGAACGGCCGCAACTTCGACGAACACGCCGACGTGGGTTCGCGCGTGGCGATCATCTTCCACAAGACGAGCTGCTACTCCGAGAGCGGCGGACAGGTGGGCGACACCGGCACCTTCACCGTGTCGCGACGGCACTCGGACGACGAGTCGTCGCGCGAGGCTCGCTTCGAGATCGAGGACACCAGGGCGGCGGGCGAGTTCGTGCTGCACTTCGGCCATGTGGCGTCGGGACAGGTGCGGCGCGGAGACAGCGGCCTGCTCGGGCTCGAGCGCGGGCGCCGGCAGCTCGTTCGCTCGCATCACACCGCCACGCATCTGCTCAACCACGCGTTGCGCGACGTGCTCGGCGACGACGTCCAGCAGCGAGGCTCGCTCGTCGCGGACGATCGGCTGCGATTCGACTTCTCCTTCCCGCGCGCGATGACCGCGGAGCAGCTCGGGCGCGTGGAGACGCTCGTGAACGACGCGATCCACGCGGCGCTCGGCGTGCATGCGGCGCTGGCGCCGCTCGACGACGCGAAGCGGATCCACGGCGTGCGCGCCGTATTCGGCGAGCGCTATCCCGATCCGGTGCGCGTGGTGAGCATCGGCGTGACGCTCGAGGAGATGCTGCGCACGCCGGACTCGGATCGATGGCGGGCGCACAGCGTGGAGTTCTGCGGCGGAACCCATCTCGCGGGCACGCAGGAGGCGATGCGCTTCGTGATCCTCTCGGAAGGCGCGGTGTCGGCGGGCGTGCGGCGAATCACGGCGCTCGCGGGCGCGCCGGCGCAGGCGGCAAGCGCCACGGCGTCCCATCTCGAGCAGCGCCTCGGTGCCTGCGCGAAGCTCGGCGGCGAGGCGCTCGCGTCCGAGACCGACGAGATCGCGGAAATGCTCAAGGATCTGCCGACCGGCGTGCTCGTGAAGCAGAAGCTCGAGCCGCTGCTGGCGGCGCAGCGCGATCGCGTGAAGCTGTGGCGGCGCGAGAGCGAGGGGGCGAACCTCTCGCAGATCGTCGATCGCGCCCGCGAGATCGCCGGCATGAGCTCGGGCAAGGTGGTCGTGGCGCGAATCGACGGCGCCTCGAAGGAGAGCCTGCTTGCGGCGCTCGACGCGATTCGCAGCCGTCGCCAGGATGCGGCGGTGCTTCTCGTCTCCGCCGATCAGACCGCGGGCAAGGTCGTGATCGTGGCGAACGTTCCGCCGGCGCTCGTATCGGCCGGGCTCAAGGCGGGCGACTGGGTGCGCGTGGCGGCGCAGGCGTGCGGCGGTTCCGGCGGCGGTCGTCCCGATTCGGCGCAGGCCGGCGGCAAGGATCCGGAGCGAGCCGGCGAGGCGCTCGCGGCGGCGCAGGCGCACGCGGCGAAGTTCGCCCACTGATCCGAGCCGCGCCGCGGGGATTCCCGCGATCTCGCCGCGATCGTGCGATCAATCTTCGGGTCGCTCGCCCGACGGCGCCATCTTCACCACGCGCGGGTGGAACGACGCGAGCACCTCGACGAGCCCCGACTGCGCCGCCATCACGCGATCGATGTCCTTGTAGACGAAGGGCACTTCGTCGAGACCCGCGGAGAGCAGGCGCACCTTCGCGCGCTTGAGCACGTCGTTCGCCTTCTTCCAGTCGAGGCTCTTGAGCGCCTGCGTGCGACTCATGGTGCGCCCGGCGCCGTGCGCGGAGGAGTCGAGGCTGCTCGCGTCGCCGGCGCCGCGCACGAGATAGCCCGGCGCCGCCATCGATCCCGGAATGAATCCGAGCACGCCCTTCGCCGCGGGCGTCGCGCCCTTGCGGTGCACCACGAGCTCGCGATCGCCGTGCCGCTCCTTCCACGCGAAGTTGTGGTGATTCTCGACGGCGAAGATCGTCTCCGCGCCGAGACGCCCGAGCACGTGGCGATGGATGCACGCGTGGTTGGCGCTCGCGTAGCGGCCCATCAGTTCCATCTCGTTCCAGTACGCGCGGCCGGCGTCGGAGTCGAGCGCGAGCCATGCGAGGTTTCGGAACTCGCCTTCGAGCTCGGGATGTTCCGCGATCGCCACCTTGCGATAGTGCTCGCAGATCTGGGCGCCGGTGCCGCGACTGCCCGAGTGCGAGAGCAGCCCGAGATACCTGCCCGGCGCAATCGGCAGATCGGCGGCGCTGATCTCCACCGTGCCGAACTCGACGAAGTGATTGCCGCTCCCTGAAGTGCCGAGCTGCTTCGCCGCGCGATCCCGATGCGAGAGCGCCACCGGCGCGGTCGACCACTCCTCGTCCATCACCGCGTGCTCGCGCTCGCCCGGTGAAAACGCCGCCGCCACGCCGAAGCGAGTCTCCCTCTCGATCGCCTTGCCGAGCCGCTCGGGATCCGTCTCCACGAGATGCGCCGGCAGATCCACGACGCTCAGCTTCACGCGGCAGGCGATGTCGACGCCGACCGCGTTCGGAATCACGGCGCCATCGGTCGCGAGCACGCCGCCGATCGGCAGTCCGTAGCCGAGATGCGCATCCGGCATCAGCGCGGCGCGCACCGAGATCGGCAGCTGCGCCGCGCGGTGCATCTGCTCCTGTGCGTTGCTCGCGATCTGCTCCGCGCCCCACACGCGCAGCGGCGCCGCGCGCCCGAACGGACCGGCGGGAACGGCGACATCGATCGGCTCGGGCGGACGCGAAGGCATCGAGTGATTGTGCCAGCGCCGTCGATCGAAGGCGGCCGTCGGATCCGACGAACGCTCGTGCTAGATTGGGCGCCCGGAGGATTCCGCATGCAGCGACCCGCGTCCACGCCGCCAAACAGCCAAGCGCCCGCCACCGGCTCGCCGGCGCGCGCCGGCGCTTCGTCCGGCGCCGGCATCGAGTCGATCCTGCACGAGGAACGCATCTTCGCGCCGACGGCCGAATCGGCGAAGCGCCTCGGCTCGCTGCATGTGCCGTCGATGGAGGCGTACCGCTCGACCTGGGAGCGATCGATCAAGGACCCCGAGGGCTTCTGGGCCGAGGTCGCACTCGGCTTCCGCTGGTTCAAACCGTGGACGAAGGTGCTCGAGTGGACCCTGCCCGACGCGAAGTGGTTCGTCGGCGGGGCGACGAATGTCTGCTTCAACTGCGTCGATCGGCATGTGGAGGAAGGTCACGGCGACGAGGTCGCGATCCTCTGGGAAGGCGAGCCGATCGGCCTGCACGCTGGCGGCAGCGCGGGCGCGGGTGCGCACGCGAGCGCTCCCGAGCAACGCCGACTCACCTATCGGGAGCTCCAGCGCGAGGTCTCGCGCTGCGCGAACGCGCTCAAGTCGCTCGGCGTCGAGCGAGGCGACGTGGTCACGCTCTACATGGGCATGGTGCCCGAGCTCGCGATCGCGATGCTCGCGTGCGCACGCATCGGCGCGGCGCACTCCGTCATCTTCGGCGGCTTCGCCGCGAGCGCCATCGTCGATCGCGTGCGCGATGCCGGAAGCACGACCATCGTCACCTGCGACGGCGCCCATCGGCGCGGCGCAATCGTTCCGCTCAAGGAGAACGTCGACCGCGCGTGCGAGCAGTTGCCCGAAGTGAAGAGCGTGGTCGTCTTCAAGCGCTGCGAGAATCCGATCCAGTGGACGAAGGGCCGCGATCGCTGGTGGCACGAGCTCGTCGGCGCCGCGAGCGACGCATGCCCGTGCGAAGCGATGGAGTCGGAGGACCTGCTCTTCCTTCTCTACACGAGCGGTTCGACCGGGAAGCCCAAGGGCATCCGCCACACGACCGGCGGCTACATGATCTACACCGCGTACACCGCGAAGACCACCTTCAACCTGCACGCCGGCAGCGACGAGATCTTCTGGTGCACCGCCGACATCGGCTGGGTCACCGGCCACAGCTATGTGATCTACGGGATCCTGCCGAATCGAGTGCCCACGCTCATGTACGAGGGGGCGCCGAATCATCCGAAGGAGGACCGCTTCTGGCAGATCGTCGCGCGCCATCGCGTGACGCACTTCTACACGGCGCCGACGGCGATCCGCGCCTTCATGAAGTGGGGCGACGAACATCCGGCGAAACACGATCTCTCGTCGCTCCGCGTGCTCGGCACCGTCGGCGAACCCATCAATCCCGAGGCGTGGATGTGGTACCGCGAAACGATCGGCGCGAATCGCTGCCCCGTCGTCGACACCTTCTGGCAGACGGAGACGGGCGGCCACATGATCACGCCGCTGCCCGGTTGCACGCCGCTCGTGCCCGGAAGCTGCACGCTTCCCTGCTTCGGCATCGACGCGGCGGTCGTCGACGAGCAGGGCAACGAGCTGCCCGCGAACAAGGGCGGCCTTCTCGTGGTGCGCAAGCCGTGGCCGGGAATGCTTCGCGGAATCCACGGCGATCCCGTGCGCTATCGCGAGACCTACTGGAGTCGCGTGCCGGGCATGTACCTCGCCGGCGACGGCGCCCGGCGCGACGAGCGCGGCTACTTCTGGATCATGGGCCGCATCGACGACGTCATCAATGTCTCGGGCCATCGACTCGGCACCATGGAAGTCGAGTCGGCGCTCGTGGCGCACGACGCGGTCGTCGAGGCCGCCGTCGTCGGCATGCCGCACGAGATCAAGGGCACGGGCATCGCCGCGTTCGTGACGCTCGCGCCGGGCTGGAGCGAGCGCGCCGACGACTCGCTTCGCAAGAAGCTCCAG
>VGXK01000192.1 GCA_016873355.1 Phycisphaerae bacterium
GACTTTGCCGGCGGCCGCTGGGGGGCGGAATCCCCGCCCGAGGCCGGATCCTTCTGAGTTCCGGCGAGCGCCGTCGTGGCGGCGGCGACGATCGCCATCGTCAGGCCGATCGCCATGATGGTCGGGCGGAATTCGATCCGTGCTTCGCGACGCATCCGGCCCGAAGGGTAGCAACGACGCAACCGGCGGGATCCGCCATGCCTTGACACCAAATCGGTCCCCGGTACGATCTCCCTTCCCCCTCGGTCCAGACTCTGGGGGCGACCGCACATCACGCGGTCCTTCGCGGCCCGGATCGACCTTCGATCCGGACCGAAGGCCCTTCACGCATTCGTCCGCGCTCCGATCACGCGATCGCGATCGCCGCAGCCTTCCGTTCGACACGCCCGCACGCTTCCATCAACGCCCTCGACACCAACGACCCATGACCGGCAGCAAGATCCGAATTCGGATGGAAGCCTACGACCACCAGGCGCTCGACGCGTCGGCTCGCGAGATCGTCGACCACGCCAAGCGCACGGGCGCACGCGTCGCCGGTCCCATTCCGCTTCCCACGCGCCGCGAGATCTACACCGTCAACCGCTCGCCCTTCATCGACAAGAAGAGCCGCGAGCAGTTCGAGATCCGCACGCACAAGCGCATCATCGACATCACCGAGCTCAACCACCGCACGGTGGAGGCTCTCAACCGGCTGGTCGTTCCCGCCGGCGTCTTCATCAAGATGAAGGCCTAGCAACAGTCGCACCGCACCTGTCGAGTCCACGCAGACCGCAGTGCGGATCTGACGGCGGACCTCCGGCAATCTCTCGAGTTCCGCCTCATGGTTTCCGCCATCCTGGGCAAGAAGATCGGCATGACTCGCTCCTTCACGGAGGACGGGAGGAACATTCCCGTCACCGTGATCGCGGCCGGTCCGTGCGTGGTCACGCAGGTCAAGACGAGCGCGTCGGACGGCTACTCGGCCGTGCAGCTCGCCTTCGACGACGCGAAGCCGCGGCGAACGACGCAGGCCCTCATCGGCCACGACGGCAAGGCCGGCGCTTCGCCGAAGCGCCTTCACCGCGAGGTGCGCTGCGAGAGCGACAAGGACGTCGAAGGCGTGGAAGCGGGCCAGACGATCACCGTCGGCTCGCTCGACGGAACGAAGTTCGTCGACATCACCGGGACGAGCAAGGGCAAGGGATTCCAGGGGAGCATGGTTCGCCACAACTACAAGGGAATGTGCGCCAGCCACGGAACGGAGCGCAAGCACCGTTCTCCCGGAAGCATCAGCAGCCACGGCACCGATCGAGGTCGCGGCCCCAAGCCCAAGAAGGGCAAGGGCATGGCCGGTCACATGGGAGACGCCCGCGTGACCGTGCGCAACCTCGACGTCGTTTCGATCGATCCCGAACGAAATCTGCTTCTCGTCAAGGGGGCGGTCCCCGGCGCGAGCAACGGATACCTCTTCATCCGAGCCAGCAAGCGGCTCTACAAGCGGAAGGCACGAATCCAGGCCGGAAAGTGACCTGGAGGTTCGCGAAGGTCCGGTGAAACGGAAACCGCGCGGACGAGACAAGTGAGCCCACCACACCCGAGTCGAACCCTGCCCGCGGCCATTGAGTGAAAGGCCGCCGGAGGGGGAGGCGCAAGTCCGGCACCCGCCGGCAAGGCAACCGCAATGATTGAACTGCCCGTTCTCGACAAGACAGGCAAGAAGGTCGACGTCCTCTCGATCGACCCCGCCACCCTCGGCGGAGAAGTGCGCCCGGCGCTTCTCAAGCAGGCCTACGTGGTCACCCACGGCAACCAGCGCCAGGGCTCGGCGCGCACGAAGAGCCGCGGCATGGTGGAGGGCTCCACCCGCAAGCTCTACAAGCAGAAGGGGACCGGCAACGCCCGTCGCGGCGCGGTGCGCACCATCATCATGAAGGGCGGCGGCGTCGCGTTCGCCAAGACGCGCACGCGCGAGGATTTCCGCACGCAGCTCACCAAGAAGATGCGGCGCCTGGCCAACCGCAACGCGCTGCTCGCGAAGCTCGTCGACAACGAGGTGAAGTGCCTGAAGGACCTCTCCTTCAAGCAGCCGAAGTCGAAGGACTTCACCACCGTGCTCAAGGCCGTCGGCGCCAACCGCAGCACGCTCGTGGCGCTCGCCTCCGACAACCGCAACGCGCTGCTGAGCGCGAGGAACGTCGAAGGCGTGACCGTCTGCCGCGTGGCGCAGCTCAACGCCTTCGACCTGCTCAACCACCGATTCCTGCTCGTCGACCGCGCCTCGCTCGAGGGCTTCCTCAGCGGCGCGGTCTTCGCCGAGAGCGCCTCGAACGGCAAGGAGAAGGCCTGATGGACGCCACGATCGTCATCAAGAAGCCGCTCATCACCGAGAAGGCCACCTGGGCCAACGGCCAGAACCGCTACCTCTTCTCCGTCGACGGGCGCGCCACGAAGACCGAGATCAAGAAGGCGGTCGAGTCGCTCTACAAGGTGCGCGTGACCGGCGTGAACACCATGACGCGCCGCGATCGCGACCGCATCTACAAGTACGGCAAGGTGGCCGGCCGCGTCACGAAGCGCGCGATCGTCCGCATCCATCCCGAGGACAAGATCGAGCTCTTCTGAGCCGAACGAGGTGATTCGATGGCCATCCGCGTCTACAAGAAGACCACGAACGGGCGACGCAACGCGTCGGTGAACCTCCACGCGGAGGTCACCAAGAAGCGCCCGGAGAAGTCGCTGCTGCGACCGCTGCACAAGACGGGCGGACGCAACTGCCAGGGCAAGCTCACGGTGATCCAGCAGGGAGGCGGCCACAAGCGCCGCTACCGGCTCATCGACTTCAAGCGCGTGAAGGACGACATGAACGCGGTCGTGATCGGCATCGAGTACGACCCGAACCGCTCGTCGCACATCGCCCTCCTGAAGTTCGACGACGGCACGCTTCGCTACATCCTGGCGCCGCGCGGACTCACCGCCGGCGACACGGTGCTCAGCTCGAAGTCGGCCATCGAGCCGAAGGTCGGCAACTGCATGCCGCTCAAGCACATTCCCACCGGTCTCGACGTGCACAACGTCGAGATGGTGCCGGGCGGCGGCGGCGTGCTCTGCCGCGCCGCGGGCATGGGCGCGCGACTCACGAACAAGGAAGGTCGGACCGCCACGCTCGTGATTCCCTCCGGCGAGATCCGGCAGGTGCTGCTCGAGTGCCGCGCCACGATCGGCGTCGTGGGCAACCCCGACAACGCGAACGTGGTGATCGGCAAGGCCGGGCGCAACCGCTGGCTCGGCCGGCGCCCGCGCACGCGCGGCGTGGCCATGAGCCACCACCAGCATCCGCACGGCGGCGGCGAAGGGCGATCGAAGGGCGGCCAGGAGCCGTCGAACGCCAGCGGCACGCAGTCGAAGGGCGGTCGCACGCGCCGCTACGGCAAGTCGAGCGATCACCTGATCATCCGCCGGCGCCGCAGCCGGCGCTACGGACAGCTCAAGCTCTGATCTCACGAAGAAGCGCCGCCTCCGCGGTGCGGCTGAAGGAAGCAACGCATGTCACGATCACTGAAGAAAGGCCCGTACGTCGACGAGAAGCTCTTCCACAAGGTGGAGAAGATGCAGTCGACGGGCCGCCGCACGCCCATCAAGACCTGGCGCCGCGCCTGCACGATCGTGCCGGAGTTCGTCGGCATCACCTTCCAGGTGCACAACGGCAAGAGCTTCACCGACGTCTTCGTGACCGAGGACATGGTGGGACACAAGCTCGGCGAGTTCTCGCACACGCGCATCTTCCGTGGCCACACGAACAAGAAGGAAGGCATCGAAGGCGGCGAGGGCGCCGTCGCCGAGGGCGGCTGATCCGGCATCCAGCGAGGCAACGACCATGGCTTTCACCGCATCCCATCGATTCGCACGCATCGCGCCCCGCAAGGTGCGCCTGGTGACCGACATGATCCGCGGCAAGAGCGCCGACGAGGCGCTCACGGCGCTCCAGTTCTCCAAGAAGCGCGGCGCCGCCTTCGTGCGCGAGGTGCTCAAGAGCGCCATCGCGAACGCGGAGGAGAACGATCAGGATCCGGGCGAGCTCGTCGTCACCGAGTCGCGCGCCGACGGCGGCCCGACGCTGAAGCGCTTCCAGCAGAAGGACCGTGGCCGCGCCCACCCCATCCGCAAGCGAACGAGCCACATCGTGGTGGCGGTCGACGTCCGCGACGCCGCCGGCGGTCGGGCGCGACGAGCACGCTGAGCCAAAGGACCACCCATGGGACAGAAGACCCATCCATTCGGATTCCGAGTCGGCATCACCGAGGCGCACAAGAGCCGCTGGTTCGCGCCGAAGGCGCTCTTCGGCGAGCTGCTCGTCGAGGACTTCCGCATCCGCCAGTACGTGGACAAGCGCCTCAACCGCACGCCGCCCTTCGCGGCGGTGAGCGACATCCACATCGAGCGCACGCGGGAGGAGCTCACGCTCATCATCAAGACCGCGCGACCCGGCCAGGTGGTCGGCATCAAGGGCCAGGAGGTGGAGCGCCTCACGAACGATCTCCAGGCGCTGACCGGCCGCAAGGTGGTCATCAAGATCATCGAGATCAAGAATCCCGAGATCGACGCGAGGCTGATCGCCGAGACGATCGCCGAGCAGCTCAAGAAGCGCGCGAACCTCCGCAAGGTGCTCAAGCAGCGCGCCGAGAGCGCCATGCAGAACGGCGCCAAGGGCATTCGCATCATGCTCTCCGGCCGCCTCGGCGGCGCCGAGATGAGCCGCACGCTCGACATCCGCCTGGGCAGCATTCCGCGCTCGACGCTCCAGGCGCACGTCGAGTACGCGCTCGTGCACAGCTTCACCACCTACGGGGCGATCGGCGTGAAGATCTGGGTGTTCAAGGGCATGTACACGGAGGCCGACGACGAGACCACTTCGAACGCGGCCGGAGGAAGGGCCCGC
>VGXK01000193.1 GCA_016873355.1 Phycisphaerae bacterium
CGCCTCGCACGCCAGCGACTGGCAGATGCCGATGACGCACTTGCCGACGGGTTCGGTCGTGTACTCCTCGTAGAAGGTCACCGTGTCGAGCACTTCCGCCGGCGTGATCGTGAGGAACGACGCGATTTCGATCATCGCCTGGTGGGGAATGTGGCGATGCTCGTGCTGGATCTCGTGCAGGATCGGCATGAGCGCGCCCTGACGCGTGGCGTACTTCGGGATCAGCTCGCGCTCCCAGCGCGTGCGATGCGCGTCGGTCACGTACGGCGCGGCGCGTCGCTCGATCTTCTCGGTGGCGCTCGGTTTCGTGATCCAGGCCATGGGGTCAGCGGTCCAGCTCCGCCGCGATCACGTTGATGCTGCCGAGCACGGCGACGACGTCGGCGAGCTGATGCCCCTCGATGAGCTTGGGGAACACCTGGTAGTTGATGTAGCTCGGCGGCCGGCACTTGGCGCGCCACGGATACTTGCCGCCGTCGGCCACGATGAAGAATCCGAGCTCGCCGTTCGGGCTCTCGATCGCGGCGTATCCCTCGCCGATCGGCGTGTCCCAGCCGCGATTGTGCATGACGATCTCGAAGAGCTGGATCACGCCCTCGATCGATCCGTAGACGTCGCCCTTGGGCGGAATGAGGCTCTTGCCGTCGGCGGCCGCATTCATCGGTCCCTTCGGAATGCGATCGATGAGCTGGCGGATGATCTCGGCGGACTGCTTCAGCTCCTCCACGCGCACGTGGTAGCGGCAGAGGCAGTCGCCGTCGCGCGCGACGACGACCTGGAACGAGACGGGATCCGCGCCCTCGCCGTCCCAGTTCGGCGCGTAGCAGAGGTACGGCTCGTCCTTGCGAAGGTCGCGCTTCACGCCGCTGGCCCGCGCCATGGGCCCGCTGAGACTCCACGCGAGCGCGTCCTCGCGCGAGATCGCGCCGACGCCGGTGAGGCGGTCGATGAAGATGCGATTGCGGTTGAGCAGGTTCTCAAGATCGGCGATGGCGCGCGGCAATCGTTCGTCGATGAACGACTTCACCATGCGGCGGAACACTTCGTCGTCCGGGAGATCGCGCCACACGCCGCCCACGCGCGTCCAGTCGGGGTGGAATCGCTGCCCGGAGATGTACTCGACGATGTCGTAGATGAATTCGCGCTCGTTGAAACCGTAGAGAAAGCCGGTGAAGGCCCCGAGATCGAGCGCCGCCGCGCCCACGCACAGCAGGTGGTTCTGGATGCGGCCCAGCTCCGCCATGATCGTGCGGACCACCTTGCACCTCGGCGTCACTTCGATGCCGAAGAGCGATTCGACCGAGTGGTGCCACGCGATGTCGTTCACGATCGGCGAGATGTAGTCCATCCGGCTGACCGTGCAGACGTACTGGTTGTAGTCGTGGTGCTCGGCGAGCTTCTCGAAGCCCGAGTGCAGGTACCCGATGTGGGGCGTGGCCCGCACCACCCGCTCGCCGTCGAGCTCCAGAATGATGCGAAGCGTGGTGTGCGTGGCCGGATGCTGCGGCCCGAAGTTGAGCACCCAGCGATCCGCCGCGTGCGGGCGATCCTTCAGGTAATCGATGGCCTCGACGTCGAGTCCGAAGGCGTCGTCGGGCGCCAGCGTGAACGGCATGGGTCGCAGTATAGAGAAGTCGTCACGCGCCGAGCGGCGCGGAACGGCGTCTCGCCGCGCGGCCGCCGATCACTCGTCCACGCCGAGCGATTCGTGCGCCTTGTCGCGCAGCGTCTCGAGTTCGGCGAGGTGCGACTTCGCCGCCTCGACGCGACCGACGAGCACCGCGTGCTCCAGGTCGAGCATCTGCCGGAGCAGCAGGATGAGATCGCTTCGGAACTGCGTCTTCCGCGTGGCGCGCGTGGCGTCGTCCGGCGCGTCGGCGAGCAGTTTGACGGGAATCGGCTGCGACTTGGCGTTCACCGCCGCGCGCTCCATCTCGTCGACGAGCGCGAGGTTCGCGTCGCGCTTCGAGTCGTCGCCGATCGAGTCCTTCAGGCGCTCGAGCGCGCGATTCATGGACTTCATCGAGGATTCGACGCTGGGGTAGGCGCTCGATGCGGCGGGCGCATCGCGTCGACCGGAGGCCGGCGGCGTCGGTGCGCTTCGATCGGACGGCGGCGGATTCCGTGCGCCGGCCGCAGCGAGTGCGGCGCCCGCGAGCACGACGCCGACGAGAACGGCGGCGAATCGGGTGGAACGAGCGGAACGGGCTGCGCGAGCGATTCGGGTGGCGTTCATGGGGTCGGCAGTCGAGCAGGTCGCCCGAACACGGTCAACCGGCCGCGCCGTCCACGCGGCGAGCCGCACGGTCGGGCGCCGCATCGCCCGCAGCGCGACGCGGCCCAGGCGATGTCGGGGAGGCGTCAACTCCAGAGTCCCAGCAGCGATCCGAGATCGTCGCCGTTCACTTCGCCGTCGTCGTTGAGATCCTCGGGGCAACCTTCGCACGGACCCCACGCTCCGAGCATGGTGCCGAGATCGTCGCCGTCGACGACGCAATCGAAGTTGAAGTCGGCCACCCTGCGCACGGTCACGGTGAACACCGCCTCGTTTGCGATCGTGACCCACTGCACGCTCCAGTAGAAGCCGCCGGGGAGCGCAGCGAGCGTCGCGTCGGGCGGCTGGATCGTCGACGCCAGTCGAATCCGGATCATCTCGAAGGAGTCGCTGCACGCGGGCTCGAAGCCGTCGAGCGAAACGATGATCACTCCGCCGACGGTCGATCCGCTCGCGGTCGTCGTGAGCAGGTCGTAGCCCGTGCCCGGATCCAGTCCCGCGATCTCGAGCCGGATGACTCCGGTCGGCATGTTGTCGAGCGTGCCCTGGATCGTGATGGCGCCGGGACTCGTGCCCGGCGCGATCTCGCCCGAATTCGTCACCGAGGGACTGTTCACCGTTCCGGTGCCGATGAGAGTGCCGAGCGCGCAGATCGTCACGGACGGCGCCGTGACCGTGCCGCCGTCGAGCACGAGCGTCGACTCGCCGCCGCCCTGATCCTGCGTGGCGAGCACGCAGCCGATCTGGAAGGCGATCTCGCTGTTCAGCGTGCCGCTGACCACGATCGTTCCGTCGAGCCAGTCGAGCGTGGACGCCATCGACAGCGTGGCGTTCACCAGCACCAGCAGCGCTCCGTTGCTGAGCTTCGCCGAGCCGCCCGGCAGCACCACGATGCCGACCGCGTCGAGCTCTCCGCCGTCGATCTCGAGCATCGCGCCCGGCTGCACGAGCACGGTGAGCGCGTCGACGAAACCGCCCGGCGCGATCAGGAGCTTGCCTCCCTGCTGGATCGTGATCGTCGACGCCACGGTGAGCGATCCGCCCGTCGACTCGCCCACGAGCGGATCGAACGATCCGACGATCACCGTTCCGCCGTTCTCGATGGTGAGATTCTGCGCGAGCGCGTTCCCGTCGTCGACGATCACCGTGTTGAACACCGTGACGTCGGACAGTTCGGTCGGAAGCCCGCTGCACCAGTTCTCGACGTCGAACCACGAACCGAACGCGGGGCCCTGGTAGCGCGGCGTCGGAAGCACGGTCACCTGCGCGTCGCAGGTGAACATCGATCCCGACTTGCAGAAGATCGTGACCTCGACCATGTTCGGGCCGACGTTCGAGCAATCGAAGAAGGATTGCGAGAGTTCGACGTCGACGATGTCGCACTGGCCCGAATCCCCGATCACCTGCTCGGGCTGAAGGATCGCGGTTCCGTCCGGCCCCAGTTGCAGCTGCGCGTTCCGGCACGCCACGCCGGGTTCGATCACTTCGAGCACGAGGCTCGTGACGGTGGCGACCGTCTGCCACGACGCCGACCACTCGAGTCCCGGAGGCAGCGGCGGCAGCGATGGAATCGCTTCGGGGTCGACCGTTCCCGCGACCGCGATCACCGCGAAGAGATCCCCCGACTTCGGCACGAACGGAGCGTCGAGCACGATGTCCACCGTGCCCTCGAACCCCGCGTTGCCGGAGACGTTGAGCACGCCGTACTGCTGAACCGGCACGGTGCCGGCGAGTCGAATCTCGGTCGTGCCGCCCTCGTTCTGAAGCAGGTCGCCCGTGAGCAGCAGCGACGCGGGCGGTTCGCCCGGCGTGAGCACTCCCGAATTCGAGACGAAGGCGCTGATCACCGCGCCCGCGCCGTCGACGGTTCCGGCATCGCAGATCGCGACCGCAGGCGCCACGACCGTGCCGCCGAGCAGGCGAAGCAGCGAGCTCGTGACGCCGTCCGCCGGACGAGCGATGCAGCCGATCTCGAGATCGACCGGAACCTGCATCACCCCCGAGAGCTCGATCGTGCCGGCGATCCACTCGAGCACGCCGCCGGGCTCGATGGTGAGCGAGCCCACCATGAGCAGCGACGACGAATCGTCGAGCCGCAGCGTTCCTCCCGACATCACGGTGATCGACCCGGCGCTCACCGCGCCGTCGATCAGGATCTCGAGCGCTCCGCCGGACTCGATCGTGATCGAGGCCCCGACCGTGAGCAGCGCCTGGTCGGGACCACCGGACGCGTTCTCGAATCCGACGCGAAGGGTGCCGCCGTCCTGGATCACCACGCCGTGCGCCACCGCGTCGTCGCTCGTGACGCCGACGGTCGAGTGGATCGTCACGTCGGAATCGGCGGTCGGCAGACCGGTGCACCAGTTCTCGGCGTCGTTCCAGTCTCCCGACTCGCCCGTGTATCGCGGCGTCGGAAGCACGTCGACCGTGGCGGTGCACTCGATCGCGAGGCCGTTGAAGTAGGTGACGACGACCGGCACCTTCTTCGTGCCCACGTCCGCGCAGTCGAGCGACAGCTCGCTCGGCTCGACCGACTTGATCGGACACTCGTTCTTCTCGGTGTCGATGAGATCCAAGCCCGGCACGAGCGCCATGCCGGAGGAGTCGAGCTGGACCACGATCTCGTTGCAGGC
>VGXK01000194.1 GCA_016873355.1 Phycisphaerae bacterium
CGATCGCCCGCTCGTCGGCTCGGCGGCGCGGCTACTCATAGCGCAGCGCCCTCACCGGATCGATGTCCGCGGCCTTCGCGGCGGGAACGCTCGCGCCGAGCACGCTGAAGACGATCGCGCCGCCGACGGTGATCGCGGCCGTGAACCAATCCGTCGTGCTCGGGATCCGCGTGAAGTAGTAGACGCGCGGGTCCCACATGAGCCACCCGGTGTGCTCGTGGAGCGCGTAGGCGATTCCGCCCATCGCGAGCGCGCCGACGCACCAGACGAGCGCCCACAGCAGGCTGTCGCGCACGATCGTCGCCCAGAGCGCGCCGTTGAGCAGCAGCGCGGTGAGCACGATCGCGGCCATCCAGCTCCACGGCGGCGCCGGATCGCCGAGCGCGTTGTGGATGGAGTTGATGTTCGTGACGACGAGGTGCGCCAGCGCCACGCCGAGGGCGCTCCCGACCACGCCGATCACGACGCCGTATTGGAGAAAGATCGAGAGCACGCCCCAGCGCCCGGCGCCGACGGCGCGAAGAATGCCGATGTCGCGCGTCTTCTCCGCCACGATCGCCCAGAAGATGCTCAGCACGAGTCCCGCGCAGACCAGGTAGATGATGCTGAAGAGGATGCGCATCATCTCGCGCTCCTTCTCGACCGGACCGGTGAGCTCGGCGATCTGCTGCTCCCAGGTGAAGATGCCCACGAGCGCCCGCGGCGGAAGTCTGCCGAGCGCCTCCGGCAGCGAGGAGCGCTCCCGTTCGAGCCGCTCGTACTCGAGCCGGACGACCTCCCGCAGCGCTTCGGCCGAGACTCCCTCTGCGGCGCGGAACAGAATGTGCGTGGCCCGCGCGGGCGCGGTGCCGATCAGCGGCAACGAACCGTCGGGGCCGGGCTCGGCGTCGCGGTCGTAGATGGGCTGCTCGTTGAGCCGCAGCAGGCGCTGCCCCTCCGCGAGCGGAATCATGATGCGGTTCTTGTCGAACTGGTAGACGCCGCTGGAGAACTCGTTCACCACCGGCAGCACCAGGTCGCGCGTCTCGCCGATGCGCCCTCGACTCGACACGGGCGCCAGCGTGAGCGTCACCTCGTGCATCGGCATCCACCACGGCTCGATGAATCGATAGCTCCCGTCGCGCTCGCGCGTGTTGCCGATGCTCACATGGATGCCGAGGATGGCGCCGGGTCGTCCGTTGGCGCCCGTCATGGCGGCGGTGCGCTCGGCGAGGTCCGGAGGCAGGAAGCGTCGCGGATCGTCGGGCGCCAGCGCCGCCTGGTCGGCGGAGAGCGTCGGCGTCTTCCAATAGATGGTCTTGTCGAAGTTGGTGACCTTCGAATAGCGCACCGGATCGATCGCCCACACGTTCACCGTCTGGATGCTCTTCTCCTCGCCGAAGGGGTACGGCATCTTCAACAGGCCGAAGGTCTCGACGAGCGGTGCGCCGGCTTCGGCCGCGCCGGTCTCGAGCACGCGATCGATGAGCTGCTCGTACGCGGGCAGGCCCTGGATCGAACGGCTGACGATCACGTCGCCGGTGAGCGTGCGCCCGCTCGACTTGGCCATGTCGAGAAAGCCCGTCATGACGCTCACCACGATGATCACGAGCGCCACGCAGAGCGCCACGGCTCCCACGGCAATCAGCGGGATCACGCGCGATGTGAGGTAGTGGCGGACCAGCAGGAACGGGTACACGCGGCGGGCATCCTAGAGCGGTTCCTCCTCATTCGTAGCGATCTGGCGGGCTGCGACATCGTGTGGCATCGTCGCGCTCCATCGGCGGATCCTCAAGATCCGCCTGCTTCGCGCTCCTTGCCACACTCGTCTCGCCAACGCCAGCTCGCTACGCCTGAGTCGTCACCGCTCTCGCGGTCGGGAGAACGCGATTCCGGGGGACGCGAGCGAGTCGGAACGCGCGGTTCGATGCCAACGCCGCGAGCGATGCGTGCAGGGCGGCGTACGATGCGACCATGACGACGACACTCGGGCCTCGGTTCGCCGCGATCGCGCTGATCGGCGCGATCGCGTCGATGGTCGCTGCTTCTTCGTCGACGGCGCGGGCGAGCGCGGCGAGTCCGCCGACGCCGACCGCGCCGCCGGGTTCCGGTGCGCGGCAAGCGCCGGAGACGCCGCCCGGCACCGGCGCACCGCCCGCACCCGGCCAACCGCTCGCGCCCGGCGAACCGCCGCCCGCGATCGGCGCCTTCTCGCTGCGCTCGAGCGCCTTCGCGAACGCGGAGCGGATCCCCGATCGATTCACCGTGGAGGGAGAGGATCTTTCGCCGCCGCTCGAATGGTCGAGTCCGCCGGAGGGCACCAGGAGCTTCGCGATCGTCTGCGAGGACCTCGACACGCCGCGACCGTTCGTGCACTGGGTGATCTACGGAATCCCGTCGTCCGTGACGAAGCTTCCGGAGGGTCTTCCACGCGAGCGCGAGCTGAGCGATCCGATCACGGCGAGGCAGGGCGCGTCGAGCTTCAACAAGGACAACACCGGCTATCGCGGACCGGCGACGCCGCGCGGCGACATGCCGCATCGCTATCGCTTCACGATCTACGCACTGAAGGAGAATCCCGAGTTGAAGGGAGGCCTTACGGCGCCGACGCTGCGCCAGCGCACGAAGGACATCGTGCTCGGCGAGGCGTCGATGCTCGGTACGTATTCGCGCGCTCGCAAGCCGGGCCAGACGCCGCCGGGAGTGCAGGAGAAGGAGACGCTGCGGCCGCCGCCGGGAAGACCGGCGCCTGCGGACGAACCGGGAGCGCCGACGGCACCGCCGGCGCCGACGCCGCCGCGGAACGATCCGAACGCGAAGCCGCCGGGCGAGCCGCCGGCGTCCGGCGACTGACGCGCCGCACTCGTTCGACCGATCTCGCGGATCGTGATCGCGACGGCATGCGTCGCGCTCGCACGCGCTCCGCGGCTCGAGGGCGATCAGGTGCGCCGGGCGTCGACGGGCGCACCGATCGGCACGACGACGACTCGTCCGGTGAACGCCGAAGCGCCCGGTGCGGCGAATCCCGCCTTGGGCGCCGCCATCGTGGCGGTGACCGTCGCGCGCACCGCGGCGCCGAGCGGCTCGCCGCGATCGCAATCGAGGCCTGACGGAAGATCGACCGCGAGCCGCGGACCGCGGAACTCGTTCATCCGCTCGACGATTCGGCGCGAGTCGCCGTCGAGATCGGTGGAGAGACCCGTGCCGAACAGCGCATCGACGAGCAGATCGGCCATCGGAGCCGACGCGAGCGGGGGCGGCGCGACTGGAATCCCGAGCGCCTCGACGATCGCGGCGTTGATCGCCGCATCGCTTCCCGCGCGAGGTCTGCCGAAGCAGTGCACGATCGGCTCGGCCCCGGCCACGCGCAGCAGCCGCGCGACCGCGTAGCCGTCGCCGCCGTTGCTGCCCGGGCCGCAGACGATGGCCACGCGCACCGTCGGCCACGCCGTGCCGGCGAGTTCGCGCAGCGCCTCGGTGCATCCGAGCGCGGCGTTCTCCATCAGCACGATGCCTGGAATGCCGAGCGTCTCGATCGCGAAACGATCGAACGCCTGCGCCTCCGCCCGAGTGAACGCGCGCACGGCGGCACGGTAGCGTGCGCCGCGGCGGGCGGCGAACGGCATCCGCCCATACGCTGAACGGCCATGGAGGTCCTCCGGATCGCGCTGGCGATCGGCGCCGGCATCTGCATGGCCGGCGCCGTCTACTGGCTGGTGGCGCTCGTGCGGATCGGGCGCGAACTGATTCGGCTGGCGCGGGCGGAGGATGGGTTGGCGCTTCCGGAGCCGACCGGCGGCTGGCCCGCCGTCAGCGTGATCGTTCCCGCGCACAACGAGCAACAGCTCGCCCCCGCGTGCGCACGGGCGCTGCTCGCGTCGGACTACCCGAGACTCCAGGCCATCTTCGTGCTCGATCGCTGCACCGACGGCACGGAGGCGGCTCTGCGGCCGATCGCCGACGCCGATCCGCGGCTTCGAATCGTCGTGAACGGATCGTGTCCGCCGGATTGGGCGGGCAAGTGCAACGCCGCGAGACTCGGCGCCGAGCACGCCGACGGCGAACTCCTCCTCTTCACCGACGCCGACACGGAATTCGATCCGCGGCTCGTGCGCGCCACGGCCGCGCTGCTTCGGCATCGAGCACTCTCGCTCCTGTCGCTGCTGCCCACGCTCACGGCGGAACGATTCTTCGAGCGCGTGTCGCAGCCGGTGGCGGGACTCACGCTGCTCCGCATGTACCCGATCTCGAGCGCGAATCGGCCGTCGAACCCGCGGGTCTTCGCGAACGGCCAGTTCCTGCTCTTCGAGCGCACCGTCTACGAAGGGCTCGGCGGTCACGCGGCGGTGAAGGACGACCTGCTCGAGGACATCGCGTTCGCGCGAGCGGTGCGGGACCGCGCGGGCGGGCGCTGCGGCCTCTTCGTCGCCGGGCCGCTGCTCGTGGTGCGCATGTACGAGTCGCTCGCGGCCTTCGTCGAGGGATGGAAGCGCATCTACATCGAGGCGTGCCTTCGTTCACCCGCGCGGTTGCGACGCAAGGCGATCGAAGTGCTGCTGCTCGGAATCGTGCAGCCCGCGTTCGAGCTGCTCACGCTCGTCGGCGGAATCGCGGCGCTCGCATTCGCCGACCGCGGGAGGGCGGCGTCCGAGGCCGCCATCTCGAGCGCGAGCGCGGCCGACGGCACGAACGGTTCCTCGTCCTCGATGCTCGCTGCGATCGCATCCTGGGCGATCGTGCTGGCGCTCCTGTCGTTCGTGGAGCGAACGGCGGCGCTGTTCGTCTGCTATCGCCAGTCGAGCTCGCCCGCCGCGGGGGTGTTCTTCTATCCGCTCGGTTCGTGGCACGTCTTCAAGTCGCTCTGGGGCGGCGCTCGGGATCTCGATCGCCGTCGACCCGTGCGATGGGGCGGCCGCGAGTATGTTCTC
>VGXK01000195.1 GCA_016873355.1 Phycisphaerae bacterium
TGCGGAGCGCGAGCTCGAGGCGCGGACGCGCAGACGCGACGAGCGCGAGGGCCGGCCCTGCTCGTCAATCCAAACTCATGTTTCAGGCAGGCCCTCGCGATCGTCGCGGATGCCCGCCACGATGACGAGGCGAGGAACGGAAGCGTTCCGGATCGGCGCACGCCGAGACGGAATGCTTCCGATTCCGAGCCGAGGAGTCGGGGCGGCCGGATTTGAACCGACGACCTTCTGGACCCAAACCAGACGCTCTAGCCAAGCTGAGCTACGCCCCGATCGGCCGCCGTCGGCCGTCGTTCGCCCACGAGTGTACGCGAGCGTTCCGACGCGTCACGCGACCAACGCAGCCGCGCATGCTCGCGTCGCGCCGACTCGCGCACCGTCACTCCTTCCGCCGCGCCGCCTTCGCACCGCCGCCGATCACGCCGAGATCGAGCAGCACCGCCACCACGATCAGCACGATCCAGCCGCCGGCCACGTTCCCGCCGCTCTGATTCCACGCGAACGCCCACGAAAGCGTGGTGAACGGCATCAGGAAGAAACCGAGCAGCGGGATCAGCCAGTTCGGAAACGGCGCCGCCACGTACGGCGTGTTGAAGAGCCACAGCAGGAAGATCACGAGCCGCGGTGCGAACGCCGAGAGCAGGATCAGGATGCAGCCCATGAGCGGCATCTTCGACGCGCTCCCGCCTCGTCGCAAGCCCCGACTCCGCAATTGCTCCGCGCCCGCGAATCCCGAACTTGCCGCACTCCCCCGCTTCCGGGATGATCCCGCGTTCATGTCCGCCCTCGCCCTGGCGCAGGTCGACCTCAACGCCTACATCCCCGTGGGCGTGGTCTTCCTCATGGCGGCGATCTTCGTGGTCGTCAATCTCGGGGCGAGCGCCCTCCTGGGTCCGCGCCGCGCCGGCGCCGTGAAGGCGACCGCGTACGAATCCGGAATGGATCCGATCGGCAGCGCGCGGCGGCGCTTCAACGTGCGCTTCTACATCATGGCGATGACCTTCCTCGTCTTCGACGTGGAGATCATCTTCCTCTACCCGTGGGCGGTGAGCTTTACGCAGCTCGAGCCGCGCAGCGAGGAGGGCGCCCTCTTTCTCGGGCGCATCGCGTTCTTCGTGGGCACCTCGATCGTGGCGTACGTCTACGCCTGGCGCAAGGGCGTCTTCCGCTGGGATTGAAGCGAGCGGCCGGGGCGAACCGGAGCCGCCGCCGCTCGCGTCACTGCGGCCGCTGCTGCGTCGACGCCTTGAGCGTGACTTCGAGTTCGATCGTGTCGGAACCCCGCTTCACGCGCAGCATCGCCTTGTCCCCCGGCTCGTGCGAGCGAAGCATGTCGAGCATTCCCGCGGTGTTCTCCACCGCCGTTCCGTTCCACGCGATCAGCACGTCGCCGGGCATCAGGCCGCCTTCCGCGGCGCTCGTGCCTTCGGACACGGCCTCCACCTTCACGCCCGTCTCGCCATCCTCCACGAGCCCCGGCGTGATGCCGAGCCGCACGCGCCCGTAGCCGCGATCGCGACCCGCCGTCCGCTCAGCCTTCGTGAACGTCAGCTTCTTCGGCTCGGTGGCGAGCTGCTTCACCAGCGCCTCGGTCAGCGAGATCACCTTCACGGCGCCGGCGGGATTCACCGTGTGTCCCATGTCGCTCGGTCGGTGGTAGTCGCCGTGACTGCCGGTGAAGATGAAGAGCACCGGAATGCCCGCGCTGTAGAAGCTCGCGTGATCGCTCGGGCCGCGACCGCTCGGATCGGCGTGCACCTTGAGGCCGCTCGCGAGGAAGGTGGGGCGAACGAGATCGAGAAAACCCTCCGCGGTTCCCACGCCCGCCACGGTGAGCTCGTCGTTGCGCAGTCGGCCGACCATGTCGAGGTTCACCATCGCGTTGATCGACTCGATCGCAAGCGTGGGACGGCGCGTGTACTCGCGGCTTCCCTGGAGTCCGCTCTCCTCCGCGTCGAAGCCCAGGAAGAGGAACGAGCGCATGTCCGCGGGCGCCGAATCCGATTTCGCCCACTCGCTCATGCGACGCGCGAGCACGAGCATGGCGCCCGTTCCGCTCGCGTTGTCGTCGGCGCCCGGATGGAGCTGGCCGCGGAAGTTGGGCATCGAACCGAACTGCCCCATGCCGACGTGGTCGAGGTGCGCGCCGACCACGACCCATTCGTCGGCGAGCGACCCCCGGCCGCGCAGCACGCCGCCGACGTTCGACGCCTTCGTGCCGCTCTCCTCGACCTCGGTCATCATGTCGATCGTCACATCGTCGCGCAGGTGGAACGACGGCACCGTGCCGGCGTCGGCCGCCTTGCGAAGCGCCATGAGATCGCGCCCCTGCGGATCCGCCTTCGCCAGCAGCGAACTCGCGGCGTCCTGCGACATCTGCATGAACGGCACGCCGAGCATCGGGCCGAACGCGCTCGAATCGGTCGACTCGAGACCGCTGCGTCCATCGACGGCGCCCGGCGGATTCACGAGGATGATTCCCGCGGGGTTGCGCCTCGAGACGGCGCCGATCTTGCGCACGAGCGGCGAATGCTCGCTGAATCGGCGCTCCGCCCACTGGCTCTTGCCCTCGTCGTTGAGCGGTTCGTACCGCAACAGGATCACCACGCGCCCGGCGAAGTCGGCGCCCTCGGAGAAGCTCGTGTATCCGTCGCGGCCTTCCTCGATCGCGTAGCCCGCGAACGCAAGCGGCGCGGAGACGGAGCCCTCTCCGGAGCTGCCCATCACCTGATAGTCCTTGCCGCGCACGAGCTCGGCGTCGCCGCACTTCAGATTCGCGGCGGTCACTTCGATGGCGCCGCCGGGAAGAATCCACTCCTGGCGATGGGAGGTCCATGGCGCCGCGTTCGCGTCGATCGAGGCATCGGAACTCTGCGCGCCCGCGGCGCCGGTCCCCGCCGCCGGGAACGCCGCTTCGAGTCCCGCCTTCTTCAGCCAGAACTCCACGTAGTCGTGCGTGAGTTCGCTGCCGCGCGATCCCGGCGCGCGACCCTCGAAGAATGGATTCGAGAGCGTCTGAACATGCTGATACCACTCGATGGCGTCCTGCCCGAGATCCTCGAGCATGGCGCGGAATTGCGCCGCATCGCCGCTCGCGGGATCGGTCGGCACGAAGGTGTAGGGATTGACGGGACCTTCGATGACCTCGGCGTGCACGGGCGCGGCCGGTGCATCGGGCGGCGTGGTTGGCGGCGTTGCCGGCGGCGTTGCGGGATCGCCTTGCGCTGGAGCGGTCGGCGCTTCGGGCGCGGCCGGCGGCGCGGCGGGAGGCGCCGCGTCCTGCCTGCCCGAAGCCACGGCCACGAGTGCCAGCAGCGGAGCGACGATCGCGGCGACGATCGACCGGCGACGACTCGACGCGCGATCGGAATGGTTCTCGAAGCTCATGGAGGATTCCTTGGAGAGGTGCCCACTATATGAGGATGCACCCGCGGCAGTTGCACGGTCACGCGTTCCTATACTCAGCGTTCTTCCCGCAGCCGGCGACGCCGTTCGCGTCGCCGCCGAATCGCCGCGCCGCCCGCCCGTTCCACGCCGCCGTTTCGTCGCGCCCCTCCGCCTCACACGACGCCCTCGACGCATGTCCACGCTCGACCAACCCGCGATCCAACCGCCGCCAGGCCCGTTCCACCACGAGAAGGAGACGACGATCACGCACTCGCCGCTCGATCCGATCGACACCTTTCCGCGTCGCCACCTGGGCCCGAGCGATGCCGACGCCGCGTCGATGCTGGCGTCGCTCGGCTTCGCATCGATGGAGGAGCTGATCGACGCCACGATTCCGTCGTCGATCCGGTTGCGACGGCCGCTTCGCATCGACGATCCGACGAACGCCGGCGGATTCGCGCAGCGCGGCGAACGAGAGACGCTCGAATCGCTGCGACGCCTGGCGCAGAGGAATCGCGTGCTGCGCAGCTACATCGGCATGGGCTACCACGACACGATCACTCCGCCGGTCGTGCTGCGCACCGTGCTCGAGAATCCCGCGTGGTACACGGCCTACACGCCGTACCAGGCGGAGGTGTCGCAGGGCCGCCTCGAAGCGCTGCTCAACTTCCAGACGATGATCATCGAGCTCACCGCGATGGAGGTCGCGGGTGCGAGCCTGCTCGACGAGGCGACCGCCGCCGCCGAGGCGATGCACCTCTGCGTGTCGCATGCCGGAGGCGTGGAGAAGGCGCCGGCGTTCTTCGTGTCGGAGTCGTGCCATCCGCAGACGATCGCGGTCATGGAGACGCGCGCGAGCGGACTCGGCGTGAAGCTCGTCCTCGGGAATCCCGTCAGCGCCGACTTCAGGGCGCTCGGCTGTTCCGGCGTGCTCGTCCAGTATCCGACGACCGACGGCCGCATCGTCGATTGGAAGGCCGTGGTCGATCGTGCCCACGCTGCGGGGGCGCTGGCCGTGGTGGCGGCGGATCTGCTCGCGTTGTGCCTGCTCACGCCCCCGGGCGAATGGGGCGCGGACATCGTGGTGGGCAGCTCGCAGCGCTTCGGCGTGCCGATGGGGCTCGGTGGTCCGCATGCGGCGTACTTCGCCACCAGGAATTCGCTCGTGCGCAGGATGCCGGGACGCCTGATCGGCGTGAGCCGCGATGCGCACGGGGCGCCCGCGCTTCGCATGGCGATCCAGACCCGCGAGCAGCACATCAAGCGCGATCGCGCCACGAGCAACATCTGCACGGCGCAGGTGCTGCTCGCCGTGATCAGCGGCTTCTACGGCGTCTGGCACGGACCCGAGGGACTGAAGCGAATCGCCGAGCGCGTGCACGCGGGAACGAATGCGCTCGCGGCGGCGCTTCGCGCGCTGGGGCACGATCCGGGCGCCGGCCCGTGGTTCGACACGCTGCGCGTGAAGCTCGCATCCGGCGTGACGCAGGGTGCGGTGATGAACGCGGCGCTC
>VGXK01000196.1 GCA_016873355.1 Phycisphaerae bacterium
CTGCGCCGGAACCTGCGTCCGCGCCGCCGCCCGAGCCCGGCCCCGAGTCTCCGTGATCACTTGCCGAGGATCTTGTTCAGCTCGTCGCGCGTGGACGCGATCTTGTAGAGCTTCTCGATCTTCATCATCAGCATGAGCGCCTGAAGTTCCTTCGACATGCCGAAGATGATCGCCTGCGCGCCGACGCCTGCGGCCGCGTTCCGCAGCGCGATGCAGGTGCCGAGTCCCATGCTCGACATGAACTGCACGTCGGTGAGATCGAGCACCATGGCGCGGATCGACTTGCCGAGCTCCTTGAAGTACGGATTGACGGCGTCGTGGATCTCGGGCGCTTCGCGCTGGCCGATGTTCGGGCCCACGGGGCGAAGGTGCAGGATCGTCCCGTTCCAGAAGATCTCGATGAGCGGCGTCTTCTTCTCAGCAGGAACCGTGGTCATGGCGTTGGGCACCGATTGCGGGCGTGGAGTTATACCTTGTTTCGCCTGCGGCGGAAGGCGCCGGGATGGACGAGCATCGAGAGCGTGGCGCCGACGGGCGCTTCCGGGTCGAGCTCGAACTCGAGCACCGCGCCCTTGCGGACTTCGATCGCCGCACCGTCTCCGCGACCGCAGAGAAGCATCGATGCGAACCTCGACAGGAACGGCTCGTGACCGACGAGGGCGATCGCATCCGCCGAACGCTCGGTTCGGAAGCGCTCGAAGAGTCCGGAGAACGCCGGCGTTTCCTCCGCGTCCTCGAGCAGCGCTTCACGCTCGGGCGAAGGCCAGCGCGCTTCCGATTCGAGCAGCTCGGCGGTCTGCCAGGCGCGATCCCACGAACTTGCGAGCACGCGCGCCGGCGCCTCCACGAATCGACGCAGCCGCCGCGCCATGCGGCCGAACGCCTCGACGCCGTCCTCGGTGAGCGGCCGCCGGGAGTCGTCGGGCCAGCGCACCGGATCCCGTTCGAAGGCCTTCGCGTGACGGACGATGAGCAGGCGCATGGCGCGGAGCGTACCGCGATGGCAGCGTGATACCCTCCGCGTTCGCGCAGGAACCGCGCCCGACCGCATGAGCGCCACCACCATTCGCAACGCGCGGCTCGTGACGATGAGCGGTCCCGCCGGCGTGCGCCGCGGCGCCGCGCTGGCGTCGCTGGGCGTGCTCGAGCGAGGCTGGGTGGTGCTCGAACACGGTCGCATCCACTCGCTGGGCGAGGGGGAGCCGCCCGCGCCGATGGGTGAAGTGATCGACGCGCGCGAGCGGGCGCTGCTTCCGGCGCTCGTCGATTCCCACACGCATCTGCTGCACGCCGGTTCGCGCGACGAGGAGTGGGCGCAGAAGTGGGCGGGCACGCCGTACCTCGAGATCGTGCGCAGGGGCGGAGGCATCCTGAGCACCGTCCGCGCGGTGCGCGAGACCCCCGACGAGATGCTCGATCACCTGCTGGAGCGCCGACTGCTCCGCTGCACGCGCCTGGGCACCGGCGCGATCGAGGTGAAGACCGGCTACGGCCTCGACGTGCCGCACGAGATGCGCATGCTCGAGTCGATCCTGCGCGTGGCGGCAAGCGCCGATCGGCCGGTGGTCCCCACGTTCCTGGGCGGACACGCCATCGATCCCGATCAGCCGAACCTGACGGACGAGATGATCGAGGACGGCCTTCCGCGCCTGGCGACGCGACTTCCAGGAGCGGCGGTGGACGCCTTCTGCGAGGAAGGCGCGTGGTCGCTCGAGGAGTGCCGGCGCTACCTGGAGAAGGCGAAATCGCTCGGACTTGCGCTGCGATTGCACGCGGATGAGTTCCACGTGCTCGGCGGGGTCGAGCTCGCGGTCGAACTCGGGGCGCTGAGCGTGGATCACCTGGAGGCGAGCGGCGAGGCGCAGTTGTCGACGCTCGCGTCGAGCCAGACGGTGGGCGTGATGCTGCCCTGCTGCGGCTTCGCGCTCGACGGCCGCTACGCGAACGCGCGGCGCTTCGTCGATCTCGGCGGCGCGCTCGTGCTGGCGAGCAACGCGAATCCAGGATCGGCGCCGTCGCTGAGCCTTGCGTTCTCGATCGCGCTGGCGGTGCGCTTCATGGGATTGAGCGTGGCGGAGGCGATCGGCGCGTCGATCTGGAACTCGGCGTGCCTGCTCGGCCTCTCCCGCGAGGTGGGATCGATCGAGCCCGGGAAGCGGGCCGACCTGATGCTGCTCGACGGAACGGAATCCTCGCTCGCGTTCGACGTGGCGGGCCCGGGTCCTGCGCGAGTGTGGATCGCGGGCGTGGAGGCGCCGTGGAGGCGCGAGCGCACATGACCGTCACGCACGCGCAGGACGAGGCGGCGGCGGTGGCGGCGGCGGAGCGCGTGGTGAAGGTGCACTTGGCGCTCGTCGAGAAGCTCCGGCCGGGCATCACCGCGATCGAGATCGATCGCCTCGTGGGCGACGCGCTCGAATCGCTCGGCGCGACGAGCTGCTTCCTCGGCTACCGCGTGCGCGGGCATCCGCCCTACCCGAGCCACGCATGCATCAGCGTGAACGACTGCGTCGTCCACGGAACGCATCTCTCGGAGAAGGCGCCGCTCGCCGAAGGCGATCTGCTCAAGGTCGACGTGGGCGTGCGCCATCGCGGATTCATCGGCGACGCGGCGTGGACCTACTCGATCGGCTCGCAGACGGAACTCGGCCGACGATTGCAGCAGTGCGGCAGGGAATCGCTGCGCCGCGGCATCGAGGCGATGCGCGTCGGGCGGCCGCTCGTCGAGTGGGCCCGCGCGGTGCAGGAGCACGTGGAGCGCGAATGCGGATTCCATCTCGTGCGCGGGCTCGGCGGCCACGGCATCGGGCGCTCGCTGCACGAACCGCCGTTCATCTCGAACGTGGTTCCCACCTATCCCGGCGAATGGAACGAGGCGTGGAAGCCCTTCGAGGCGGGCATGCTGCTCGCGGTCGAGCCGATGATCGCGGTGAGCTCGAGCGAAACCCGCAGCGAGGGACGCGAGTGGCCCATTCGAACGGCCGATGGAAGCCTGAGCGTCCACTATGAAGCCGATGTGCTCGTCACGCCGCAGGGTCCGCGCAATCTCACCGCGGAGCTCTTCGATCTCCCCGATGTCGTCGGTCGCTGACGCGCACGCGGGCGCGGCGCCGCGCTCGAACGATCACCCGTGCACGAGGCATCCGCAGCGCTCGAACGCGAACGAATCGACATGAACGCCATCCTCTTCGAGCAGGTGCACGCGAACGCCGACCCGATCCTGCGCGATGCGGGACTCGCGGTGGAGCGCCACGCCGGCGCGGGCGATGAATCGACGCTGCCGCGCGCCGTCCGCGACGCGGCCGTGCTCGGCGTGCGAAGCCGCACGCAGCTTCGCCGCGATGCCCTCGAATCGGCCTCGCGCCTGCTCGCGGTCGGTTGCTTCTGCATCGGCACGGACCAGGTGGATCTCGCGGCGGCGGCGAAGCGCGGCATCGCCGTCTTCAACGCGCCGTTCGCGAACACGCGAAGCGTGGCGGAGATGACGCTCGCGGAGATCGTGGCGCTCTCCCGGCGACTCTTCCAGAAGAGCGCGGAGCTGCATGCAGGGCGCTGGGACAAGAGTGCGCGGGATGCCCACGAGGTGCGCGGACGCACGCTCGGCATCGTCGGCTACGGGCACATCGGCAGCCAGCTCTCGGTGCTCGCCGAGGCGATCGGCCTGCGCGTGATCTACTTCGACATTGCGCGGCGGATGCCGCTGGGCAACGCCCACTCGCTGCCGTCGCTCGACTCGCTGCTCGAGCGAGCGGACATCGTGTCGCTGCACGTGCCGGCCACGCCGGAGACCCTTCGCATGATCGGCGCGGCGCAATTGGCGCGGATGAAGCCCGGCGCCGTTCTCATCAACAACGCCCGCGGCGGCGTGGTGGATCTCGATGCGCTCGCGGCGGCGCTCCGCGCGGGTCGACTCGCCGGCGCCGCGCTCGACGTCTTTCCGAGCGAGCCCCAGGGCGGCGCCGCCGACTTCGACTCCCCCGTGCGCGGCATGGCGAACGTGATCCTCACGCCGCACATCGGCGGCAGCACGGAGGAGGCGCAGGCGTCGATCGCGATCGAGGTCGCCGAGAAGCTCGTGCGGTATCTCGCGCACGGTTCCACCTCGACGAGCGTGAGCGTGCCGGAAGTTGATCTTCCCTCGCTGCGGGACGATCAGCTCCGCATCACGCACTTCCATCGCAACGTGCCGGGCGTGCTCCGGCAGATGCACACGGCGCTCGCCGAGCTCGGCGTCAACATCAACGCCGAGTACCTCCAGAGCAATCGCGAGCTGAGCTACGTGATCCTCGATGTCGATCGCGCGGCGCCCGCGAGCGAGGTGGAGCGCCGGCTCGCCGCGATTCCCGAGACGATCCGCCTGCGACTGCTCGGGCCGCCGACGACCGCCGGTTCCGCGGCGGCCTGAACGCGCCGATCGAACGCGGTCCGGAGTCTTCGATGCCGGCGATGGGACCGGAAGCCGCGGCGAAGGTCGCCGGTACCATGGCGGCATGGTCCACTCCGCTGCACGAATCGGCTCGTTCCTGCTCGTTGCCGCCCCCCTCTCCGCCCTCGCGATCGCGTCGGCGGATTCGCCGAGGAGCAGCGCCGCTCCCGCCCCGCCGCCCGCGGCGAAGGTCGATCCCGTCACCGACACGTTCCACGGCCAGCAGGTGGTCGACGAGTACCGCTGGCTCGAAGCGCTCGAGAAGGACTCGAAGGAGGTCGCCGACTGGACGACCGCGCAGAACGACTACACGCGTGCGCGCCTGGACGCGCTCGCGTGCCGCTCGAAAGTCGAGGAGGCGCTTCGACCGCTCATGCAGATCGGCTCCATCTCGGCGCCTCGCATGGGCGGCAACTTCTACATCTACACGGAGCGAAGCGGCACGCAGAATCAGCCGGTGGTGAAG